>CASEYC010000057.1 GCA_949292025.1 uncultured Bacteroides sp.
AAAGAAATGGACGATGCCCATTTCGAACTGGGGCTTGATTATGAACCAATTTATGCTTATCTTTGAAAACAGAATTCAGATATAAGGAGAACTTACAACTGAATCCTGTTTCCATTTACACAAAATTTTGGACAGTGTCAACCTTAAGAATAATAACGTCATCCAAATTAGTTGTATATTGCTTAGAGGTATACTCATTTTTCAGATGCCAAGCCTTGTTGAAGCCCTGCGTGGCTATCCGGATAGTATTGTGCCCGTTTTTTCTGTTAATTTCATCTATGGCTTGCATCAACTTCCGTTGTTTGTCACGATTTACCGTATCGAAAAGATCGCCTTGAATCTCCGACTCGCGAACAATATCCCAAACTAACACACCGGCTTTTTTATAGAAAAAGTTTCCATCGCCTTTCCAGGACCGACGTAGACCTTTCGCAGTAGCCGAAACGATCTCTTGAAGGCTGTTAGTGGTTACAGGAAAAACGATGTTGACAGACATGTAGTCTTCTGGTACGTCTGTGCGGAAACGACTGGTATAAGTATAGATTGTCATATTTCGACAGGCAATATGACCCTCACGCAATTTCTTTGAGCAAGCTGCGGCAAAGTTGGTCACAGCTTCTTCCAAGTCGACCAACTTGGTAAGGCCGATACCGGGAAAGCTACGACTGGTGCAAATGGATTTTTTGTGTGGCAGTTCCTCGATACTGATGCAACTCTCGCCCAGCAATTCTTTCCATGTGTGCAGGCCGGGCAATGCCAGTTCCTGCCGTATCCATGAGGCAGACTTCTGTGTCAGATCCCAAGCTGTTCGGATATTACAGTATCTCAATCTCTCCGCGTGTCGATGTCCTATGCCCCATACGTCGTTGACATCAAACAACTTCAGGGCTTTTTCTCTTTTTTCGTCTGTATCAATGATGCAGACACCTTCATACGCTCTATACTTCTTTGCAAACTTACTAGCAACCTTGGCCAGTGTCTTGGTTGGGGCTATTCCCAGCGAGATAGGTATGCCGGTACCCTTGCTGATCCGTCGGACAATATCTTTACCATAGTCTTGAAGTTTGTTCATTCCGGTGAAGTCCAGGAAAGCTTCATCAATGCTGTATTGTTCCAGTCTAGGGGTATAACGGGATAGAAGAGACATTACTCGCTTGCTCATGTCTCCATACAAATTATAATTAGAGGAGAATACGGCTACGCTGTTTTTCTTCAGAATATCTTTCACCTGATAGAAAGGATCTCCCATCTTCAGGCCGAGTGCCTTAGCTTCATTGGATCGTGCAATGACACAGCCGTCGTTATTGCTTAACACAACGACAGGCTTACCGTTTAAGTCAGGATGAAATACCCGCTCGCAGGAACAATAGAAATTATTGCAATCAGCCAGCCCGAATAGTTCCATTATTTGCGCAATCTCCTTATGATATTAGTCACTACGCCCCAGACAATGAAATCGTTTTCTGCCGTAACCTGAATAGGCTTGTATTTGGGATTGTAAGGGATGAGCCAAGCGCAATTATGTTCTTGGTCACGCTTGAATTGTTTCAAGGTAAATTCTCCGTCAATATAGGCGGCGATATAATCTCCGTCATTAGCCTCCAACGATTTGTCAATGACTACAAAATCACCGTCGTAAATCCCTGCATCTATCATAGAATCACCTTCTACAATGGCATAAAAAGTGGTCTCTCTGTGTTGGATTAATTCTTTGTTAAGATCAATAGACTCGGTCATATAGTCCTGTGCCGGGGATGGAAATCCGGCTCGGATGCCACCGTCTGCATAAGGTAATGCCAAGATTGTATCTGTATCCGGAGAATAGATATGTAACTTGATTTCGTTCATGGGGGCAAAGTTACGCAAAATCGTGCAGGAATCGTGCAAATAATATGCAAGAACTGTGCAAGATAAATTCTTTTGAGTCAACAGATAAATCAATTACCGCACGATTGCACGAAAAAAATCATATTTCAAAACCATTGAAACATTGAATGCCCTCCTGTTTGCTCTCCTCTAGAACATGGGCGTAAATCAGGGTTTCCGAAATGTCGGAATGTCCGAGGATCTCGCGCAACGCCGCAATGTCTTTCGTCTTGCGCAGGAAAATTGTGGCGAACGTATGACGGCCGACTTTATGCGTGATGTTTTTGTCTATCTCAGCAATGACGGCAATCTCCTTTAGGTTCCGGTTCATTGTCTGTTCGGCTTGAGTCACCTCAAAGACTGGCCCTTTTTTCCTGGTCCCGACTATGTTGTTGAGCAAGGAGCGGAGTGGGGAAGAGATGGGCACTACTATCGGCTCCGGTTTCTTGTTGCGCAGCTTCAGCCGATAGTAGGTGAATGAGGTATCGGTAAATTGCTCCAGCTTCAATTGCTTGGCATCGCCCACATGGAGAGAGCTGAAGCAGAGGAACAGGAAAAATTCGAGCGTCTTGTGTAATTTGTATTCCAATTCGCCGGATTTGTATAACGATAACAATTTACCCAATTCATCCTCCGTCAGATAGACGCAAGAAGCAGTCGTCTTTTTAATCGTCCAGTCGGCAAACGGATTTTCCTCCATATACCCATCTTTGTACGCCAGTCGGACATACTTTTTGATGACACCCATATTCTTGTAGGCCGTATTCGTATTGTTGTCCAATTCTTTGCGGAGGTAGATGAAATAATCATCCAACCAATCTTTGGTGATATCATCAAAATGCAGGGTGGGGGAGTATTCTCGCAATTTCCGCATGACTGAAAGATGTGTGGCCAATGTGCCCATTTCCATGTGTACGGACAAACGTTTCTGTTGTGCGATTACATAATCAAAGAAGGTATCGTAGTCGCTCGGTCGATGATAGGCGCGAAGAAAAGTTTCGCGCGTCAGCTTCTTATCCTTCAGTCTATACTTCACGAACACATTATTTATACGTGCCAAGATATTCTCGATGATGAGATTCTTGTCGGCAGCCTGCTTGTCCCCGGAAGTTACCATCTTCTTCCGGTCATTCCAATACTTATCTTCAACAGCCACCTTGGTTGAGAAATTCACTTTTTGCCGATTCAGGTAAAAGGAAATCCACACAACGCCGTTCGTCGCGTTGGGATTATGTTTGCGGAGGTATGTCTTAACTTCTATCATGGTCTATATTCGGGGTATTTTCTTTGTTCGGTCTACAGTCGGGACGCTGTCGTACGATTTTGTCCAGAATAGAAAAGGTAGTTAAGTTACTGAAAGCCAATATACGACAAAAGCTCCACCGATTTACTCGGTGGAGCTTTTGGAAGGATTGAGGTACCTGGCGGACCGCAAATTATTGTTTCGGCTTATCACTTTGGGCAAGTATTTCTACCGTATTTCTTTGATAATCAATTAATATTTTTATTTCCCCAATTAAATGCGATAAAATAAAGCAAAATAAAATGGGAACATTTTGGGAACAAATAAAAGTTTATTCGTACCTTTGTGGGTGCGAATTTAAGACTTATTTTTTATGGCAGCAAATTTTTTCATTAGGACTATCAAAAAGAATGGTGATGCAACCTTATTCGTTAGGGTGCGCATCGTTGAAAAGGGGATTGACATCAAGCAATCCACCGGGTTAGCAGTGAATGCAGCGGAATGGACGAAAGCCCAAAATGATGCTAAGGTTTTGAAGAAATATCGGATAAGTGAAAAACCAATGTTTGACAAGCTGGATGGTATTGTTTCAATGGTTGACACTCTTGTTAAAGAAGATGTGGAAATCACGGCTGATATGCTAAAAGAAAGAATCCACACCATTATCAATGCTGAACAGATTGCCGCAGAAAAGCAACGTCAAGAGGAAGAAGCCAAGGCCGAAGAAGAAAAGAACCGCACTACATTTAATGACTTCATAGCACAGTACATTGAAGAATGTGCCACAGGCGACCGGAAGAAGAAAGATAGCACTCTGAACGTGGCACCTGGAACGGTGAAAAGTTTTCGTGGCTTCTTCGCTCAACTGAAAGCGTACCAAGAGGACAGGCATATTATTATAGATTTCCCGGATATTACGGTAGCTTTCTATGAGGATTTCAAACGCTTCATGCTGGATAAGCAATACAGCCCTAACACCATTGCACGAATAACCAAGATACTCAAAATGATGTGTTATGCCGCTGAGCGTGTAAAGCTGTTTGACGCAAAAGACATTCGTACAAGCGTATTGGCACACCCTAAAGACGTGGATAACATCTATCTATCCGATGAGCGCATACAAGAGTTATACGACCTTGACCTTTCCAAGCATGAAGCGTGGGAAAAGGTTCGGGACGTGTTTGTTATTGGATGCCTCGTGGGGCAGCGTGTAAGCGATTACAAGCGCATCAACAAAAGTATGATAGTAGAATTATCAGACGGGAACAAATACATCAAATTGAAGCAGGAAAAAACGAAGAAAGTAGTATTTATTCCGCTGGATTATCGTGTGGAGGCTATTCTTGACAAGTACAACGGAACACTTCCCAAGCTGTTTGACCAAAAGATTAACGATTACATTAAAAAGGTTGGGGAAATGCTTGGCTGGACGGAAATAGTAGAAATGGACGAGCAACGCGGCTCGATGGAGTACACGGCAAAGCGGCGTTTCTGCGACCTGATTAAGACGCACACCGCCCGCAGGTCATTTGCAACGAATATGTACCGGGCTGGTTCTTCTTTGAGTAGCATCATGGCCATTACAGGGCACGGAAGCGAAGAACAACTAAGAGTGTACCTGAAACTAACTGACGAAGAAAAAGCCATTGAGGCACGGAAAGAAATGTATTTCAGAAATAATAATATGAGGATTGCGCAATAAATCAAGAAACGAAGGACTTTCCTAAACCACTTTGAGTATGGAGATTGACAAAATCATAGAATTTGCAGATAATATTCTGAAAAATAGCGATATTTCGCAAAAAAGAAACGGTGTGGCCAATTTGGCTAAGAAGTTACAGAATGATTTCCCCGATGTTATTCCTTTCGTAAATAGTGAAATCAAGCAGTTCCCCGAATTACGGTATACTGATTATAAAGATGAATTTTACGTGAGTTATCGCGGAAACACTAAGAAGGAAATACTTAGGTATGTAAATGAGCACTTTTCAGACATAACTCAATATGAAGCCGATAATGATGCTGATTTGGAGATAAGAAAAAAGAAACTTCAAGAATACGCCCAAGTTGTGAGCATAGCCCCAAGCGTTAGACCTTGTAATTGGGACAAAACAGGGCGGAGAGTAGAATACGAATATTCTCCTGATAGGATTTATACGCAACACGGGACTTATAGAAAATACTGGAATTATAAAAACAATCCATATTTCACTTTGGCTTTATACTTGCGAAAAACATTCAACAACTACGACTTCTTAGACCTTAGTAAGAAAGTATTCTTGTACATATCATTGAAGAATGAAGTTAAGCAAATTGAGGAAGAAATGGAATTGTTAGGGATAGAATTTCAGGAAAAAGAGAAAAATAATTGTGACATAAAAGCATCACATTTTATCAAAGAAAGCGAGTTGAGAGATTGTTTCACCTTGGCTTTCAAAGGAGGTGGAAATAGTACTACACGGATTGATTATTTTACAGAATATTTATTGCCGGATTTGAAGATAGAAAGAAATGCCAAGGATTTTGCCCGAATAGCACTTCTAATTTATGACAGCAAGGTGCTATTATCTGCAAAGCGACCTAAAACTTTTGATAACTGGTATCGTACATTCTGCGAATTAGTAGGGTGTGAATATAATTCGAATTATAAGCGAAGCAAATTAGATATAGATAGAATTTTCAAGCAGAAATTTAACTATTTGTAGTCCCCTAAAAGTCCCCTTTTACAGTCCCTTAGCAGTTTGATAAGCCGTTCATTTTGAGCGGCTTTCTTTATATCTTAAAGTCCCATTTTTTCTCTTGTTTTATCATCAGGATAATTTTGCGTCAAGAAGTTAAGGAAGTCGCGACCCTGATACTTCATAACTATTAAAAATACCAGTTATGATAAATGCTTCATTAACTCAAACACAGATGGCGGTGTTGATGCCTATCCTAAACCCTTTCATTGATATTATCGTGGAGAGGGTGTCGGAACGGGTGCTTTCCGCCACGATGCAAAAAGAACCGAAGTTTTACAGCCGTAAGGAAACGGCTCAACTCCTTCATGTGACATTGCCAACGCTGGCACGGCTGACGAAAGACGGGCTGATTACCGCCAAGAAAGTAGGCAGTCGCATTCTCTATGAGGCTGAGGCGATAGATGCCGCCGTGAAAGAGAATCGGATGTTCAAATACAGACGTGCAAAATAAGGAGGGCTGGATATGGAAACAAGAAAAGCGGCCATTACAGCCGCCCCGAAGATTGACACGGCAAATGTACACAATCCTACGGACTTGACAAAAGTCTTGGATTACTTTCGATATACGGTAGGGACTACTCTTGATTGCTTCTTTGCAACCGGGATATTGCGAAACTGCATCACGTGGTATGTGCGAGACTTGGAACGCCTTGGGCTTCTGCAAGCCATTTATGTAGCCAAAGACAGGCGGACACACTTCATGGCAAAGCATTATTCCGCCGACCCGTCCAAGTGGGTAAACAAACCTGATACACAGCTATCTTTATTCGGGGAGGGTTGATTATGGGTGTGAATGTGTTGCAAGAATTGTCCGCAGAGCAAATGAAGTTCAAGGCGGAAATCACGGAAGATAAGTTGAAATACCGATTGCATATCCTTGACTTGTCTTTGCCGACCAACGAACCGAAATTCATGTTTTCCATCGGTGGAGTGCCGACCATTCCGCAGGGAGAGCTTGTCGGTATCAAAGGACGCGCCAAGATGGGCAAGTCGCAATTTGAGTATTATCTCATTGCCGTTATGTTGGCAAGTGCTTCCCGTGGCTCTGTAAAGCCAATGCAAGACCGTTATAAGATTCTTTTGTTTGATACGGAGCAATCGCAAGTGAGCCTGAAAAAGTGCTGTCAGAGAGCCTTAAACTTCGCTGAGCTTCCGACCGATAAGAACGACAACCATTTCCTTCCGTTTTTCATGCGACCGTTATCCATAGAGGAACGGCGCAAGGTGATTGCCGATGCTGTGGAAGCTGAAAAGCCCGATATTGTCTTTATAGACGGTGTGCGCGACTTGCTTCAAGATTTTAACAGCCTCGACCAGAGCAACGACCTTATTCAGTGGCTTCTTTCTTTGACGGCTGAACATGGTTGTACCATCGTGTCAGTTCTTCACCAGAACAAGGCTAAAGACGATGGCAATATGCGTGGCCACTTGGGTACTGAGCTATTGAACAAGCTGACGGATTGCTTTGAGGTATCAAAGAAGGACGGGAAGTTTCTTGTCACGTGTACCGACAGCCGGAATGTCCCGTGCGGTGATTTGGCTTTCTCTATCAACGGAGAGGGGAATTTCCAAACGGAAGAAGCGATTGCCGAAGATAGGAATATCGTTCGTGCGGCGGAAATCCAACGGGTGCTTAAACTTTGCTTCAAAAATAAAGCATCCATGCGGTACGGTGAACTCGTGGAGGCTTACCAATTGGAGGCGGCGGTATCAGAACGAACAGCAAAAAATCACGTGAAAGAGGCTAAGGATAATGATTTTATTTCAGTGCAAAATGGGCTTTATTCACTTGCACCAAAATAGGGGTGTAAGCGGGTGCAGGGGTAGTGCAAAAGGGCAACCCCTATAAATAGGGGGTTGCACCATTGCACTAACATTCCCCACAGGTGCAACTTGCACCGAATTTGCACCACTTGCACTATTGCACTAAATATTCACCTTAAAATGATTCTTTGATATGGATAATTATAAATACAGATTGCAGAAATACACCGGGCGGAACAGCCGCCACACATGCCCGGCTTGTGGGCGACCGCATTGTTTCACCTACTATGTCGATGCCGCAGGAAATCCGCTGGCAAGCGATGTCGGACGGTGCGAGCATCTTTCAAAGTGCGGTTATCACAAGACCCCGGCACAATATTTCGCAGAGAATCCGCAAGAACGGGAACGGAACGGGCATCACCCGGTATTGCCTCAACAAAAGAAAGAGGTCAGGACGGATTACATACCTTTTTCTTTGATACGGCGGAGCGAAAGCATGGAAAATAACCTGATGCGCTATTTGGGGAAATACTTCCCGACTGATGATTTGAAGCGTGTGGTCCAATCCTACCACTTAGGCAGCACTTCCAAAGGAGAAATCATTTATACGCAGTTGGATGCGCAGGGACGATGCCGGACGGGCAAAATTATTGACTACGACAAAGACGGACATAGGGTAAGGCCCGAATGGGGCGATAAGGTGGACTGGATTCACAACCGCTACATGAAGATGCAGGGGAAGAAAAAAGATGATTTTCACTTTGTGCAATGCTTGTTTGGTGAGCATCTTCTTACAGAACGACCAAACGACATGGTTTGTTTGACGGAGGGAGAGAAAACGGCGGTCATTTGCTCGATGGTGTTCCCCCAATTCGTGTGGGTGTCATGCGGCGGTCAGGGAATGTTTTCCGCTGAAAGATGCAAACCGCTGGCGAACCGTGATGTGATTGTGTACGCAGACGCAAACGCCGTTGGCGAATGGGGCGAGAAAATCAAATCATTCACCTTTTGCCGGAGCATCCATCTGTCCGATTGGGCGAAAGACGAACCGCAAGGCAGCAAGCGTGACATTGCCGACCTCATTATGAATGAGCGCAAACCGCTCGGCAAGCCGACCACGATAGGCGACATCTGTCAGTGGATGACGGAATTGGGCATACCGAAAGGACGTATCACTTTTAATGTCGTTTGATGCTATGGAAGTGGAAGTAATACACGGTCAGATTATCGCAAAGGCCAACCATTACATGAGCGTGCCCGGCAAGGCTGGAGAACGAAGGATTATCAAAGATGAGGCTATCAGAGCCTACGAGCGCAGTTTCATGGAGCAGTGTACCAAATACAGCAACAGGCATATTTCCTCACGTTTCCGGCTCTTTGTCCGGGTGTGGCATAGTTCGGTACGTTTCGATTTGGATAACAGCCTGAAAACGCTGTTGGACTGCCTGCAAATGGTTGGAGCGATAGAGGATGACAAATTGTGCTTTCAGATAGAGGCAGAAAAGAGAATCGATAAGTATCACCCCCGTATAGAGTTCGCTCTGCTGGAGGTGAACGAACAAAAACAATTATTTTATTAACCATTAATTTTAGAAGTATGGAAGTGATTAAAAAGAATGGATTAGAAAGAATGATTAACCGTCACAAAGACAATGTAGGCAAAATTCAGCCCATCGTAACAAACATGGTTGAAGTCGGATTTGACTTCGCAACGGAAGAATTGAGAGACTTGTCTTCTGCGTGCAGCAAGTTGCATAAGCAGGCCGAATCAATGGCTAAGAAAGAAGCCTCACGCCTGAAAATCTCATTCCGGCGTAATGCTGATTATGCTGAAACCTTGGAGCATCTGAATCGTGCCATAAATGAGAATACACAGGCGTTGATCAAAGTGCTGCTGTATCACACCCAAAACCCGCTGGAAGTTGAAGCGTATGAAGTAATGGATGGCATGGTGCGTCTTTCTTCCCGTTGGATTGAAGAAAAGGAACAAGAATACACCATTCTGCCCACAGACCGCAGGGAACAGGCTAAACGGCTTGTGAATAATGTTCGGCAGGCTATTGAGCAACTCAACGCATTTGTAGCAGATAACCGCTTTATCGGCAAGGGCGTTTCTTCATGGGATGATGACCGAAGATGCTTGTGCTGGATTGACGGGAACGGAGATTTCCACGAAGAAATGGAAAATTATGAATTTATCTAAAAAGCGAGAAATATGACGAACGAGGAAAGAAGAATGTTTGATGCTTTCCAAAGAAAGCTGGACGAAAACCCGGCCAACAGATTGACTTTCTTTGCCGGAGTAAGAGAGAAATGTTTGGTTGCTAACAATCCATACGAACAATGGGTGTTGCAATCGGAGTATGAGAACGAAGCCATTTGCAAGCATCTTGGCATTGAGTATCGCAAAGAGGATTTTGCGGTATCAGGCGAGGAACTTGCAAGGCAGTGGGCAAGCGGCTTGCCTGATATGTAACATTAATGGCTAAAGCCGGGCAGGTTTGCCTCATCGGAGAATCTGCCCGGTTATCTGTAAACTACAAGATTTTAACAGGGTATGAAATTTCAAAAAGGACAAAGTGGAAACCCCAAGGGACGGCCAAAGGGCGCAAAGGGGAAAGCTGTTACCGACTTAAAGAAGTGGGTGGCTGAAATCCTTGACGGTGGGCGTGAAAAGTTTGAAAAGGCTTTGAATTGCGTGCCACCACAGGATTACATCAAAACATTCATGGGATTGCTCAACTATTCGCTTCCCAAGCTGCAAAGCATGTCACCAAGTGAAATGCTTGATGCCGAATATAAGAAGCTGGAGGAACTTTTGGAGAGTGCGCCCGATGAAGTGGTGGATAAGATTGTTGAACGCATAAGCAAATTGAAAGATGAAGCAGGAAGAACGAAAGCAGAAGATTAACGCCATACTTGGCGAGGTACGAGCAAACAAGCCGTGTTACTTCATTCAGTACACGGTGCAGGACGGTGAAATCATCATCCTTGACGGGCATAAGAGCTACCCCCCGGACAAAGGCAAGCATCCTGATATGGTTTGGGGTGATGCCTTGTCGGAACTTCGACCAAATGAGGAAGTAATCGCCAAATTTGAGAAAGACGGTATCTCGTGGGAGAAAGCGCAGGAAATTAGGGAAAGGCTATTGAACGATGAACAATAAAGTAAAATACTATGGATATGGAATCTTATACGCAGAACCTTATGAATGAGTTCTACGAAGAGCAAGTTAAGTATGCTAATGGAGAAATCAGTAAGAAAGAAATGGATTCTTTAATAAAGCGATTGAAAAAGCACTCTGCCACCGTCAATGAGGCGATAGATATGTATCGGCTGGTACGAAAAGAAGTGGAAAAGGAAAGATGTTAAGAAAAGAAATCGTATCCTTGTCGGTAAAAAAACAATGAATCCATTTTGCCATTAACCGGAGAATGACTACTTTTGTGATGCTTAACACAAATTGAAGTAGGTGGAGCTTCCACCTCATATCCTGATTGGTGGATTTTTTGTTTCTACTGATGAGGCTTTGCACTCTATAACTTGCGGTGTGTACCCCCCGTGTATGTCCTGTAATGGGAATACAGCCTACTTCAAAGGTGTTAAGCAGCGGGAAAGGCACACCGCTTCTTAGTGCCTAAATGCTTAACATATTGAAGTTATGGAAAAAGAACTTGAGATTACAAACGGATGCGCCGAAAATGCGCGTAACATCTCGATTAGTGAGGAAACAAAGGCTCTATTACTTTGCCGGGCAAGGTTGAGCGACATTTTTAATAATGTTGCTGAAATCTACAATCATAAGTATGCCGGAGATTTAGAGGACAGATTTCAAGGATTTATAGATGCTCATGTAAGCCTTGATAACGCATTGATGGAAATCATATCGACTTTTATTGATGTTAATTCACTGGATAGTGATTACAAGATGATGTAAATCTTTTTGGCACTTGCGACATGGGCACCGGATGACCTCATTTCGATTAACCCCATCCCTGATTGACAGGGGGGGTAGTTTTGCCCGATACCCCTAACCGCATCTTCCTTGCAGCCTCCACCGCTGGCGCATCCTCCGGGCGATGGGCTTGCAGGATGCAGCGCACCTATTCTTATTGAAGTTCGGCAGATGCCCTAATCAGATTTCCCCCAATTTTAGGGGGTATGCTTGGCCGGGTATTGGCAAGGCTGTCGAAAAATCTTCTGTCCTGATGATGGTGGAGCGAAAAGAAATCGTATCTTTGTGCCGTAATGCCGAATAAGCATTAAATTCGCGTGAAAGGTCATTTGCCAAGTGTGGTGAGTGGCCTTTCTTTATTTAAAACCTTATCGCGGTATGGAACATTTTGGGAACATTTTCTAAATCATTACAAAAGAAAAATCGGTTAATCGTTTGATTTACAACGACTAACCGATTATTTATTGAGGTACCTGGCGGATTCGAACCGCCGTACGCGGTTTTGCAGACCGCTGACTAAGCCACTCATCCAAGGTACCAATCAGAGGATTGGGTTATCCTCTCTTGCCTCATTGCGGGTGCAAAGATAATGCTTTTTTTTGAACTACCAACTATCCGCAGCAATTTTTCTTTCCTTTTTTAGCATTTTCTCTGTTTTTGCACGGAGAAGAGCATCCAGCACAGGGACTTTCCCCCCGCCGGGTGCGCCGGAAAAAGCGATATCCGCCCTGAACGATGCGCGCCACACAGAGCACGAGCAATATCCAAACGACCCATTCCTGCCAGTTGCTCATACGAAGAGTCCTCCTATTTGATAGATGAGGAAAGATACTATCCACGCCAGCACCGTGGTGTAGCAGGCGGAGAACAAGGGCCATTTCCAACTGCCCGTCTCGCCCTTGATGGCGGCCAAGGTGGCTATGCAGGGGAAGTATATCAGCACGAAGACCATGTAGGCGAAGGCGACGAGGGGCGTGATGGGCAACCGTTCGCCCAAGCTGACGCTATCCGCCTCGGCATCGTCGGCATAGAGCACGCCCAGGGTGCTGACCACCAGTTCTTTGGCACCCACGCCGGAGAGGATGCCCACGCCCAGCTTCCAGTCGAAGCCCAGCGGCTCGATGACGGGTTCGATGGCTTTGCCGATGCGCCCGATGTAGGAGTTCTCCTGCTGCTCCTGGACGGTCCCATATTCAGCGTGATTCGGATAATAGCCCAACGCCCATATCACGATGGAGGCCACCATAATGATGCCTCCCATCTTGCGCAGGTATTGCGCGCCTTTCTCCCACGTGTGGCGCAGGATGGCCTTGGAGGTGGGGAAGCGGTAGGGGGGAAGCTCCATCACAAACGGGGTGTCGTCGCCCTTCACCAGGAAGCGGCAGAAAAGGCGTGCCATCACGATGGCCAACACGATGCCGATGGCGTAGATGGAGAGCAGCACCAGGCTGGCGTGGCGGGGGAAGAAAGCGGCCGTCAGCAGCAGGTAGATGGGCAGGCGGGCGCTGCAGGACATCAGCGGGTTGATGAGCATGGTGACCAGTCGGCTCTTGCGGTTCTCGATGGTGCGCGAGGCCATGATGGCAGGCACATTGCATCCGAAGCCCATGATGAGGGGGATGAACGACTTGCCGTGCAGCCCCATCTTGTGCATGATTTTGTCCATGATGAAAGCCGCGCGCGCCATGTAGCCCGAATCCTCCATCAGGGAGATGAAGAAATAAAGGATGAGGATGTTGGGCAGGAAGACGATGACACCTCCCACACCTCCGATGATGCCGTCGATGAGCATATCCTTCAGGGGACCTTCCGCCATGTGGGTACTGATGAACTCGCCCAGCCAGGCTACGCCTGCGTCAATCCAATCCATCGGGTATTGCCCCACGGTGAAAGTAACCTCGAACATCAGGTACATGAAGAGGAAGAAGATAGGGTAGCCCCAGATGCGGTGCGTCACGAGGGCGTCTATGAAGTGCGTGGCGCGCGATTTTTCCTTATGATTGTCCACGAAGGTCTCTCGCAGGGCACCGGAGATGAAGCCGTACTTGGCATCGGTGATGGCTTGCTCGCTCTCCTCGTTCAACACCTTGTGCAAGCGTTCGGCCTCGCGGTCGCGCACGGCCAGGATATCCGCTCCGTTGGGCAGGCGGCTCACCATCTGCTCCAAGTCCTTGTCGTTCTCCAGGAGCTTGATGGCCAGGAAGCGGGTGGAGTATTTGTAGCGGATGCTCTCGTTGACGCTGATGGCCTTTTTCACCTCGTCGATACTGCGCTCCAGTTCGGGGCCGTGGTTGATGTGGATGTGCCGGTAGACGTGGTGGGGATGCTTCTCTTCCTCGTCGATGCCGAAGGCGTGGTCGGGCACGTAGGTCTTGTGCCAATCCTGCATGTCCTTCAAGATGTCGGGGCTGATGTTTCCCCGCTTGTCCAGAAAATCGCCCCCTTCGTAGATGTTGATGATGACGTGGAAGAGTCGCTCGATGCCTTGACCTGTGCGGCATACGGTGGGCACCATCGGTACGCCTATCAATTTGCCCAAGGTCAGGTAATCCAGTTTGTTTCCGCTGGCTTCCAGCTCGTCGAACATGTTGAGAGCGATGACCATACGCACGTTCATGTCTATCAACTGGGTGGTGAGGTAGAGGTTGCGCTCCAAGTTGGAGGAATCCACCACGTTGATGATGATGTCCGGTGTTTCGTCAATGATGTGCTTGCGCACGTAGAGTTCCTCGGGCGAGTAGGCGGAGAGGGAGTAAGTACCCGGCAAATCGACGATGCGGAAATGATAGCCCTGGAAGTCGAAGTAGCCTTCCTTGGCGTCCACGGTGACCCCGCTGTAGTTTCCCACACGTTCGTGTGAGCCGGAGGCGATGTTGAACAACGAGGTCTTTCCGCAATTGGGGTTGCCCACCAGGGCCACGTTGATGGTGCGCCGCTTGCCCAACGCCAGGCGTTTCAGTTCCTCGTCGCTCACAGGCAGGTCTTCCTCCAGTCCTCCGTGGTAGTCGGGTTGCAGCCCTGCTTGCTTGGCTTCCTGTTCGCTGATGACCTCAATCATCGAAGCCTCTTGCCTGCGCAGGGAGATTTCGTAGCCCAATACCTTATATTTAATAGGGTCCTTCAGGGGAGCGTTGAGCAGGACCTCTACGGTTTTTCCCTTGATGAAGCCCATCTCCACGATGCGTTTGCGGAAGCCTCCGTGTCCCAACACCTTGACAATGACTCCTTTTTCACCGGTCTTCAGTTCTGATAATCGCATATCTCTTGTCACTATTCATTTTCTCGAGTGCAAAGATAAATGATTCCTCCTTAGGAGACAAATAATTTAGACCGTTTTTAAATAAGTGAACAATGTCCATGGATGCGAAGCGGGGGAGTTACATGCAAATTTTGCTTGGTTTCTGACAAAAAACGTGTCATCCGGTCAATTTGAGGCCGATTAATTTTGCTCGAAATGATTTTTTTCCTAAGTTTATGCCGTGAATAGGTAAACAAAAGAGTTATTAACCATTAAATTTATGAATATGAGAACGATAACATTTAATGAGCTGCGTAAAATCAAAGATTCATTGCCTGATGGCAGCATGCACAGGATAGCCGACGAATTGGGCTTGAACGTGGATACGGTACGAAACTTCTTCGGCGGACAGAATTTCAAGGAAGGCAAGAGCGTGGGCATCCACCTGGAGCCGGGACCTGACGGAGGATTGGTGATGCTGGATGACACCACAGTGCTGGACTTGGCCTTGAAGATTCTGGACGAGGAAGCGCAAGGCATCGAAAAACCGGCTGAAGAAGCCTGATTCTAAGGAAGAAGAAAGAAAGTGCGTGGGCGATAGAGCTTGCGCATTTTTTTATGTGCCATTTTATATTAAACATAATATCGATTATTTCCAGGAATAAAGAAAAAGCAGCGCGGACAATACGGATTGCATAATCGCATGATCCGCATCGTCCGCGCCGGAGTAAGAATTAATAGATATCCTGTCAGCGATTCCTGATTACATGTTCATCAGCTTCTCGATTTCCTCGTATTCAGGACCCATCTGCAGGTTGTAGTACACACGATACAAACCGTTCAGCCAGAGGTCTTTCTGGTCGGGTTTCAGTTGACGAGCCTTTTCGTAGTAAGGCTTGGCCTCTTCGTAGAAGGTCTTCAGCTTGGCCATGTCTTCCGCATACTTGGGATCGTTGACGTCGCTCGTGGCTTTCTCGGAGTAATCCTGCGCCTTCAGGCAGTAAATCAAGCCGATGTTGGAGTAAGCCTCGGCATAATTGGGATCCAGCTCAGTGGTCTTCTTATAGAACTCCAATGCTTTGTCGTAGTCCTCCATGTTGTGATAGAGGTAGCCTTTCACATAGGTGTTGAAGGGGTTGCTGGGATCCTTGGCAATCATTTCATCGGCAAAGGCCATGGCCTCGTCGAACTTCTTGCTGCTGCTGTAGTAGTCAATCAGGTTGCCGAAGAAGAAAGAATGTTCGGGATACTTCTTCACGCCTTCCTGGAGAGAGACAATCCACTTGGCGGTGTCACCCTCGGCTTTCAGTGCGGTGGAAACGAACTCCATGGCATACTTGCCCACTTCCTTGTCGTCTTGGGCTACGGGAGCATACTTCAGCACGCTGGGATAGTCCTCCATCTTCATGGCGGCCAAGCTTGCATAGTAGGCTATCTGAGGCAGCAGCGTATCAGCCTTGATCTCCTCGTCTTCCGCGAACATGGGTTGGCTGGGGAGGCTGACATACATGCCGAAGTATTCGAGGGCTTCCTTGTTCTTCTCTTCGTTGAAGAATTGGATGCCGCCGTTGATGAGGTTGCCGCGCTCGCCCTTGATGGCAGCTGCATTGGCCTTGCGGTATTTGTTCTTGATTTTGCCTTTTTCGTTGGGAATCTGAGCCAGTTCGTCGCACTTCAGGTAATATTTACACATCTCCAGTGCGCTCTTGTACACCTGCATGGTGTCGTAGGGCTGGCGCAGGTAAGCGCTTTCCATCTGCTTCTCGCTCTGTCTTCTCTGGATGAAGCCTGCCACATTCCATGTCTCGGCCTGGTCCTTGGTCTCGGGGTTGGTCAGCGCCCCGTTGATCAACTGTTCTGCCTTGGCAAAGTCCGGGTTCACTCCGGCAGCTATTTTCTTTGCCTCTTTCACGGCTTTCTCCTGGGCGAAGGCAAAGCCCGCCACCAAGAGCATAACCACTGATAATACAACTTTTTTCATAATTGTAATGAATTAAAAGATTAATATTGTGTCTATTCCTTGTTTTCTTCTGTCGGCATATCCGGGGTGTTGTTGCCTTCTTCATCGTCCGGGAGGTTCTCGATGTTCTCCTCGGCGGCTTCGGAAGTCACCTTGCAGACGGAGCCGATTTCATCGTTGCGCTTCTCCAGGTTGATGAGCCGCACACCCTGCGTGGCACGCCCCATGACGCGCACGTCGGCCACCTTGAGGCGGATGGTGATGCCGGACTTGTTGATAATCATCAGGTCGTTCTCGTCGGTGACGGACTTGATGGCCACCAATCGACCGGTCTTGTCGGTGATTTGCATGGTCTTCACGCCCTTTCCGCCGCGGTTGGTGATGCGGTAGTCTTCCAGCTCCGAACGCTTGCCGTAGCCCTGCTCGGACACCACCATGATGGTTTCCGTCTCGGGATCCTTGATGCAAATCATGCCCACTACTTCGTCCTGGCCGTCTTCGTCGAGGGTCATGCCGCGCACGCCGGTGGCGGTTCGTCCCATGTCGCGCACGGTGCTCTCGTGGAAGCGGATGGCGCGCCCGTTGCGGTTGGCTATGATGATTTCATTGTTTCCGTTGGTCATGCGCACTTCGATTACCCGGTCGTCCTCGCGGATGGTGATGGCGTTGACGCCGTTTTGGCGCGGGCGGGAGTATTGCTCCAGCAGGGTCTTCTTGATGACACCTTTCTTGGTGCAGAAGAGGACGTAATGCGAGTTGATGAAATCCGGATCATTGAGGTTCTTGACGCGCAGGTAAGCATTGACGGCGTCGTCCGCGTCGATGTTCAGCAGGTTCTGGATGGCGCGTCCCTTGGCGTTCTTGGCGCCTTCGGGGATTTCGTAGACCTTGAGCCAGTAGCACTTGCCTTTCTGCGTGAAGAACATCATGGTGTTGTGCATCGTGGCGGGATAGATGTGCTCCACGAAATCCTGGTCGCGCGTGTCCGAGCCTTTCGACCCTACCCCGCCCCGGTTTTGCGCATGGAACTCGCTCAGCGGCGTGCGCTTGATGTAGCCCAGGTGGGAGATGGTGATGATCATCGGGTCGTCGGCATAGAAGTCTTCGGGATTGAATTCCTCGGAGGAGTAGACGATTTCCGAACGGCGTTCGTCGCCATATTTCTGTTTCACCTCCAGGAGTTCGTCCTTGATGACCTTGCGGCAAAGCTCGTCGTTGGAGAGGATTTCCTCCAGGTAGGCTATCTGTTTCTTGATTTCCTCGTATTCCGCGTGCAGCTGCTCCTGCTGGAGGCCGGTGAGCTGGCGGAGGCGCATCTCGACGATGGCGCGTGCCTGCACCTCGGTCAGTTGGAAACGCTCCATCAGTCCGTTGACGGCGTCTGCGGGCGTCTGCGAGGCGCGGATGATGCGGATGACCTCGTCAATGTTGTCCGAGGCGATGATGAGTCCCTCGAGGATGTGGGCGCGCTCCTTGGCCTTGCGCAGGTCGAAGTTGGTGCGGCGGATGACGACGTCGTGGCGGTGCTCCACGAAGTAGCGGACGAGGTCCTTGAGGTTGAGCAGGCGGGGACGGCCGTGCACCAGGGCGACGTTGTTGACGCTGAACGACGTCTGCAACTGGGTCATCTTGTAGAGCTTGTTCAGCACCACGCTGGCGTTGGCGTCGCGCTTCACGTCGATGACAATGCGCATGCCCTCGCGGTCGCTCTCGTCGTTGGCGTTGGTGATGCCTTCTATCTTCTTCTCGTTGGCCAGGGCGGCGATGTCCTTGATCAGCTCGGCCTTGTTGACGCCGTAGGGAATCTCGGTGACGATGATTTTGTCGTGCGCCTGTCCGGCCTCAATCTCCGCTTTGGCGCGCATGACGACACGTCCGCGTCCGGTCATGTAAGCCTCGCGCACGCCGCTCATGCCGTAGATGTACCCGCCCGTGGGGAAGTCCGGCGCCTTGACGTGCTCCATCAGTTCTTCGATGGTGATGTCATTGTTGTCCACGTAGGCCACGCAGGCGTCGATGACCTCGGAGAGGTTGTGCGTGGGCATGTTGGTGGCCATGCCGACAGCGATGCCGCTGGCGCCGTTCACCAGCAGGTTGGGGATGCGCGTGGGCAGGACGGTAGGCTCCTGGAGGGAGTCGTCGAAGTTGTTCATCATGTCCACGGTCTCCTTGTCGATGTCCTGCATCATGTCCTCGCCTATCTTGCGCAGGCGGCATTCGGTGTATCGCATGGCCGCGGGGCTGTCGCCGTCCACCGAGCCGTAGTTGCCTTGTCCGTCCACCAGCATGTAGCGCATCGACCAGGATTGCGCCATGCGCACCAGGGCGCCATAGACGGACGAGTCTCCGTGGGGGTGGTACTTACCCAGCACCTCGCCCACCACTCTGGCCGATTTTTTATAAGGTTTGTCCGATGTGTTCCCCAACCCCATCATGCCGAAAAGGATGCGGCGGTGTACGGGTTTGAAACCATCGCGCACATCGGGAAGGGCACGTGAGACGATGACCGACATGGAGTAGTCGATGTAGGACGACTTCATTTCCTCCTCGATGTTTACTTTTATAATTCTGTCTTGTTCAAGCATTTACGTTTATTGGTTAATTAATAAATGTATGGTTTGCCGAAAAACCACGCTAAGGTAAGGCTTTTTTCTGACATACGAAAATTTTGCGCGAAAAAACTTGTACCTTGGCGGAAGATGATGAAAAATCGCTTCCGCGAAACAAAACCCTTGTCACGCCGGACTTTTGGCACGCTTTTTGCAAAACATTTCCGAAAAATGCGGCAAACGATGCGCAAACCAAATTTTATGCTTATCTTTGCCGACGCATAAATCCTACTTAAAGAATACGGAGACAAAAGCAAAATGATGAACAGCCAATTTTCACAACGTGTGTCAGACATCATCACCTACGGCAAGCAGGAGGCCAACCGCCTCCGGAGCCGCAGCATAGGCCCCGAGCACCTCTTGCTGGGCCTCTTGCGCGACGGGCAGGGCAAAGCCAGCGAAATCCTGTGGCGCCTGAATGTGGACACCGCCCGACTGAAAAACCGCATAGAAAATTACCTCCAGATACAGGCCGACGAGAGCCTGGCGCCCGATGCGGACATCCCCCTGTCCCCCGTCACCTCGCGCATCCTGAAAATCTGCATACTCGAGGCACGCCTGCTGCAGAGCGATTCGGTGGATACGGAGCACCTGCTGCTGGCCATCCTCAAGGACGGGGACAACCTGGCCGCCAGCGTGCTGGGCGAGAACCGCGTGGATTACACCCAGGTGTTCGACATGGTGTCCATGCGCCCCGCCAACCCGCACGCCGGCATGGGATTCCCCGACGAGGACGAAGAGGACGACGAAATGGACGACATGGCCCGCGGCTCGTCCGCACGTCCCACAGGAGGCACGCAGACCGCCCAAGGACGCGCTACGAGCGACACGCCCGTGTTGGACAAGTTCGGCACCGACATGACCCGCGCGGCAGCCGACGGACGCTTGGATCCCGTCGTGGGGCGCGAACACGAGATTGAGCGCGTGGCGCAAATCCTGAGCCGCAGGAAGAAGAACAACCCCGTGCTTATCGGGGAGCCCGGCGTGGGCAAGAGCGCCATCGTCGAAGGACTGGCCTTGCGCATCACGCAGAAGAAGGTGTCGCGCGTGCTCTTCGACAAGCGCGTCATCATGCTGGACATGTCCGGCGTGGTGGCAGGCACCAAATACCGCGGCCAGTTCGAGGAACGCCTGCACTCCATCATCAACGAGTTGCAGAAGAACCCCAACGTCATCCTCTTCATCGACGAGATACACACCATCGTGGGCGCAGGCTCGGCCTCCGGCTCCATGGATGCCGCCAACATCCTGAAGCCCGCCTTGGCGCGCGGGGAGATACAGTGCATAGGCGCCACCACCCTCGACGAATACCGCAAGAGCATCGAGAAGGACGGCGCCCTGGAGCGGCGTTTCCAGAAGATTATCGTGGAGCCGACCACGGCCGACGAAACGCTGCAAATCCTGCGCAACATCAAGGACAAGTATGAGGACCACCACAACGTCGCCTACACGGACGAAGCCTTGGCGGCGTGTGTCAAATTGACAGAGCGGTACATCACCGACCGCAACTTCCCGGACAAGGCCATCGACGCCCTGGACGAGGCGGGTTCGCGCGTACACCTGACCAACATCAATGTGCCCAAGGAAATCGAGGAGCAGGAAAAACAGGTGGACGAAGCCCGCAGGCTGAAGTGTGAATCGGTGAAATCGCAGAATTTCGAGCTGGCCGCCGGCTATCGCGACCGCGAGCGGGAACTCTCCCAACGCCTGGAGCAGATGAAAGCCGACTGGGAGGCCAGCCTCAAGGAAGCCCGCCAGGTGGTGGACGAGGAAGACATTGCCAACGTCGTCTCCATGATGTCCGGCGTGCCCGTGCAGCGCATGGCGCAGGCAGAGGGTGTCAAATTGGCAGGGATGAAGGACGCCTTGCAAGGCCGCGTCGTCGGCCAGGACGATGCCATAGACAAGGTGGTGAAGGCCATCCTCCGCAGCCGCACGGGTTTGAAGGATCCCAACCGTCCCATCGGCACCTTCCTCTTCCTGGGTCCCACGGGCGTGGGCAAGACGCACCTGGCCAAGCAACTGGCCCGCTACATGTTCGGTTCGGACGATGCCCTGATACGCATCGACATGAGCGAGTACATGGAGAAATATGCCGTCTCGCGCATGGTGGGCGCCGCGCCCGGTTATGTGGGGTATGAGGAAGGCGGCCAACTGACCGAGAAAGTGCGCCGCAAGCCCTACTCCATCGTCCTGCTGGACGAAATCGAGAAGGCCCATCCCGACGTGTTCAACATCCTCCTGCAGGTGCTGGACGAAGGCCGCCTGACGGACAGCACGGGACGCACCATCAACTTCAAGAACACGGTGATTATCCTGACCTCCAACATCGGCACGCGCCAACTGAAGGACTTCGGGCGCGGCATCGGCTTCGCCGCCCAAAACCGCGGGGCGGAGGACAAGGAATATGCGCGCGGGGTGATACAGAAGGCGCTGAACAAGACTTTCTCGCCCGAGTTCCTGAACCGCCTGGACGAAATCATCACCTTCGACCAGTTGACGCTCGACTCCATCACCCGCATCGTGGACATCGAACTGAAAGGACTCCTGGCGCGCATCCAAGCCAACGGCTACACCCTTGAGGTGGACGACGAAGCCAAACGCTTCCTGGCTACCAAGGGCTACGACGTGCAGTTCGGCGCCCGTCCCCTGCGCCGCGCCATCCAGACCTATCTGGAGGACGGCTTCTCCGAGCTTATCGTCTCCGGACAGGTGGAGCCGGGCGACACCATCCTCATGTCCGCCGGACAAGACAAGCTGGACATCCGCAAGAAAGAATAAATCCGATATAATTTTGACATATCTACATGACAAGGTGTCAGTCCGTGAGGGCTGGCACTTTTTTTGTTTGAGGAGAAAAGTGAGAAATGAATAATCATTAAAACGACATAAGAGATATGCAAAAAGGAAACATTGGGGTAACCACAGAAAACATATTCCCCGTCATCAAGAAATTCTTGTATAGCGACCACGAAATCTTCCTCCGCGAACTCGTATCCAACGCCGTGGACGCCACGCAGAAGCTGAAAACCCTCGCCTCGATGGGCGACTTCCAAGGCGAATTGGGCGACCTCACCATCCACGTCTCCCTGGACAAGGACACCTTGACCGTGTCCGACCGCGGCTTGGGTCTGACTGCCGATGAAATCGACAAATACATCAACCAGATAGCCTTCTCCGGCGCCAACGACTTCCTGGAGAAGTACAAGAACGACGCCAATGCCATCATCGGCCACTTCGGCTTGGGCTTCTACTCCGCCTTCATGGTGGCGAAGAAGGTGGAAATCATCACCAAATCCTACCGCGAGGACGCCAAAGCCGTCAAGTGGACGTGCGACGGAAGCCCTGAGTTCACCTTGGAAGATGCTGACCGCACCGATCGCGGCACGGACATCATCCTCCACATCGACGATGACTGCAAGGAGTTCCTCAAGGAAAGCCGCATCTCCGCCCTGCTGAAGAAGTATTGCAGCTTCCTCCCCATCCCCGTGGCCTTCGGCAAGAAGAAGGAGTGGAAAGACGGCAAGCAGGTAGACACCGCCGAGGACAACATCATCAACGACACCACCCCGCTCTGGACAAAGAAGCCCAGCGAACTGAAGGACGAGGATTACCAGAAGTTCTACCGCGACCTCTACCCGATGGCCGACGAACCCCTCTTCTGGATTCACCTGAACGTGGACTATCCCTTCCACCTGACGGGCGTGCTCTACTTCCCCAAGGTGAAGAGCAACATCGAGCTGACCAAAAACAAGATACAGCTCTACTGCAACCAGGTGTACGTCACCGACTCTGTCGAAGGCATCGTGCCCGACTTCCTCACCCTGCTGCACGGCGTGCTGGATTCGCCGGACATCCCGCTGAACGTGTCGCGCTCCTACCTGCAGAGTGACTCCAACGTGAAGAAAATCTCCACCTACATCACCAAGAAAGTGGCCGACCGCCTGCAATCCATCTTCAAGAACGACCGCAAGCAGTTCGAAGAGAAATGGGACGACCTGAAGATTTTCATCGACTACGGTATGTTGACGCAGGAAGATTTCTACGACCGCGCCAAGGACTTCGCCCTGCTGGAGGACACGGACAAGAAATATTACACCTTCGAGGAATACAAGACCCTCATCAAGGATAGCCAGACGGACAAGGACGGCACCCTCATCTATCTCTACGCCAACAACCGCGACGAGCAATACAGCTACATCGAGGCGGCCAAGTCCAAAGGTTACAATGTCCTGCTGATGGACGGTCAGCTGGACATTGCCGTAGTGAGCATGTTGGAGCAGAAGCTGGAGAAATGCCGCTTCACCCGCGTGGACAGTGATGTGGTGGACAAGCTCATCGTGAAGGAAGAGCAGAAATCCGAAGTCCTTTCCGCGGACAAGCTGGAGGCTCTTTCCGCCATGTTCAAGAGCCAACTCCCCACGCTGGAGAAAACGGATTTCCACATCTCGGCCGAAGCTTTGGGCGAGAACGCCTTCCCCGTGATGATCACGCAGAGCGAATACATGCGCCGCATGAAGGAGATGTCCAACATACAGTCCGGCATGAGCTTCTATGGCGAGATGCCCGACATGTTCAACCTCATCCTCAACTCCGACCACAAGCTGGTGAAGGAAGTCTTGGACGGTGAAAATGCAGAATGTGCCGCCTCCATCGCTCCCATCCAACAAGAGTTGGACGCCACGGACGCCCGCCGCAAGGAGTTGCGCAAGACGCACGAAGGCAAGAAAGCCGACGAAATCCCCACTACTGAGAAAGACGAACTTTCCGACCTCGACAAGAAATGGGACGACCTGAAACAGCAGAAGGAAAAGGTGTTCGCCGACTATGCCGCAAAGAACAAGGTGGTGCGCCAACTTATCGACCTCGCCCTGCTCCAAAACGGCATGTTGAAAGGCGAAGCCCTGAACAACTTCCTGAAGCGCAGCGTGGAACTGATTGGATAAACAGGGATTTTCATCATTTCATCGGCATTAGGGAGGCAAAAACGCTCCTTAGTGCCGATTTTTTTTGCCCGTATGAAAAACATTTCCTACATTTGGGATTGAATTCAGAAACCAGACGTTTTCATCCATGAAGAAATCTTCTTTCCTCCTGATAATGATGCTTGTCATGCTCCTGCTTCCGGCGCATGCCCAGCGTGTTGGCCTCGTGCTGAGCGGCGGAGGCGCCAAGGGCATGACGCACATCGGCATCATCCGCGCCCTGGAAGAAAACGGCATCCCCATCGACTACATCACCGGCACCTCAATGGGCGCCATCATCGGCTCGCTCTATGCCATGGGATATTCGCCCGATGAAATGGAGGATTTGCTGCGCTCGCCCGACTTCAAGCGTTGGTACACGGGCGTGGTGGAGCCTCGGTATGCCTACTACTTCAAGCAAAACCTCCCCACGCCAGAGTTCTTCAACTTGCGCTTCTCGCTCGGCTCCCGCGACTCGACACGCGTCAAGCCACAGCTCAACATTCCTACCAGCGTGGTGAACCCCATACAGATGAACCTGGCGTTCGTGGGCCTTTACGGACAGGCCACGGCAGCGTGCGGAGGAGATTTCAACGACCTCTTCGTGCCCTTCCGCTGCGTGGCATCGGATGTCTACAACAAGCGGCCCGTGGTGATGCGGCAGGGGGATTTGGGCGATGCCGTGCGTGCCTCCATGAGCTTCCCCTTCGTGTTCAAGCCTATCGAAATGGATAGCGTGCTGGTGTATGACGGAGGCATCTACAACAACTTCCCCACGGACGTGATGCGCGACGATTTCCACCCGGATGTCATTATCGGGAGTGTGGTGGCGGGTAATCCCAAGAAACCTCAGGAAGGCAATTTGATGAGCCAACTGGAGAATATGATCATGCAAAAAACAGATTACTCCATCCCCGATTCGGCCGGCATCCTGATGACTTTCAGGTATAACGATGTCAACCTGCTGGATTTCAACCGCTTGGAGGAACTTCACGACATCGGATACAAACGTACACTCTCCCTGATGGACTCCATAAAAGCCCGCATTCATCGGAGGGTGAACCCGGAGGATATCCAGTTGCGGAGGAAAATCTACAAGCGCAACCTGCCCGAATTCATCTTCCGGGACATCCTCATTGAGGGAGCCAACCCGCAACAACAAGCCTATATCCGCAAAGAATTCAATGGCGAAGATGGACGTACGTTCACCTACGAGGACTTGAAGCGGGGATATTTCCGTTTGCTGGCCGACGACATGATTTCTGAAATTATCCCCCATGCCGTCTACAACAAGGAGAATGACCTATATGAACTACACTTGAAGGTAAAAGTGGAAAACAACTTCTATATCCGAGTAGGAGGAAATGTTTCGACCTCGAGCTCCAATCAAATTTACTTAGGCGTAGGGTATCGAAACCTGAATTACTACTCCAAGGAAATCCGTGTGGATGGACAAATCGGCAAGATATACAACAATGCCCAACTGATGGGGCGCATCGACCTGCCCACGCGGGTGCCCACTTCCTACCGGTTCATTGCCTCTTACAGCACCTTCGACTATTACCAGAAAGACAAATTGTTTTCGCGCAACGACCGTCCCTCGTTCAATTCGAAAGATGAGAAGTTCGTCAAGCTGATTGTGGCCTTGCCTTTCCTGGCAAACAAACGGGCAGAAATCAGCTTGGGATACGGATATCTGGTGGACAACTATTATCAATCCAGCGTCATTGATTTTGAAAATGACCGTTCGGACAGAAGTTCATACAATTTCTTTGGTGGCTCCGTAGGCTTTTATGGAAGCACGCTGGACTCCAAACAATATGCCACGCGCGGCTATTTTGAAAAGCTGATTGCCCAAGTTTATACAGGGAAGGAACATTTTATCCCCGGCTATAATGCTATTGCCAACGGGCAAATGCCCCAACGTGAGAACCAATCCTGGCTGCAAATCGCATATATGAAAGAAGCCTACCACACAATGGCATCCCATTTCACGTTGGGATGGATGGTCGAAGCGCTCTATTCATCCAAAAACTTCTCCACCAATTATACGGCCACCTTGATGCAAGCCGGCGACTTCTCGCCGACTCCCCATAGCAAATTGATGTATAATGCCGCTTTCCGCGCCAACCAGTTTGTGGCCGCCGGCATCAAACCTATCTTTCCTGTCAATGACAGGTTTCATGTGCGTGCCGAGTTTTATGGCTTCATGCCTATTTTTCCCATTTTGCGCAATGCCCAAAACCAAGCCTATTACGGGAAAGCCTTCTCGCGCCTGGAATATATGGGCGAGGTGTCTTTGGTGTATCGTTTACCCTTCGGTGCCATTGCGGCCTATTTGAACCATTACAGCAAGCCCAAAAAGGAATGGAATGTGGGATTGACCATCGGTTGGCAGTTGTTCAACTACCGGTTTATCGAATAAAAGGGGATTTTTTGCACTTTTCCTGCAAAAAAATCATCGAAACCCTTGCAGGTTCAAAAAAAAGCCGTACCTTTGCAGCCGTTAAAACGAAAGGCTCCTTAGCTCAACTGAATAGAGCATTTGACTACGGATCAAAAGGTTGTGGGTTTGAATCCCGCAGGAGTCACTTCGGTGATTTAACAGACATGATGATAATGGATGGCTCCTTAGCTCAACTGAATAGAGCATTTGACTACGGATCAAAAGGTTGTGGGTTTGAATCCCGCAGGAGTCACAAGAAAGGCTTTGCTTCTACATGGGGCAAAGCTTTTTTTGTGCCTTTTCATCGGGATTCATGCTTTCCCTCCTCACCGTTTCCTCCCATTCCATCGGACATCGTGCAAAAACGGAAAATGCCTGGCTTCACATCCTTCGATGTAAAACCAGGCATCGCGCATTGCGGAGAGACAGGCTCTCGAACCTACATATTCAAGAAATATCATAAAATTGCAAATCATTAATAATCAAACACTATTTGGAGTACATAGTAAATCTAAATCTTTCTGAATATCTTTTGCTATTCCAAATATTGGGTGTATATTTGGGTGTAGAATTTCAAACACACCCAATTATGAATATCAAACGAAACATCATTTTTGCATTGGAAAGCCGGAAGAAGAACGGTGTGCCAATCGTGGAGAACGTGCCTATCCGTATGCGTGTCATATACGCAAGTCAGCGCATTGAGTTTACAACGGGTTACCGCATTGATGTAGCCAAGTGGGATGCTGACAAGCAGCGAGTGAAGAACGGGTGTACCAACAAACTAAAGCAAAGTGCATCTGAAATCAATGCCGATCTGCTGAAATACTATACCGAAATTCAAAACGTGTTCAAGGAATTTGAGGTACAGGAAGCCATGCCCACTACCCAACAGCTAAAGGACGCATTCAACCTGCGGATGAAAGATACAAGTGAAGACCAGGAAGACGTAAAGATAAGTTTTTGGGAGGTATTCGATGAATTTGTAAAAGAATGCGGCAACCAGAATAACTGGACTGAATCCACATACGAAAAGTTTGCAGCCGTTAAAAATCACCTCAAGGAGTTCAAGGAAGATTTAACCTTTGAATATTTCAATGAATTCGGACTGAACGAATATGTCAATTTCCTGCGCGACAAAAAGGATATGAGGAACAGTACCATCGGTAAACAAATGGGATTCCTCAAATGGTTCCTGCGGTGGAGCTTCAAGAAAGACTATCACCAGAATATAGCATACGATACGTTCAAACCGAAATTGAAAACCACCCCCAAGAAGGTAATCTTCCTGACATGGGAAGAACTGAACAGACTTAAAGACTATCAGATACCCAAAGACAAACAGTATCTGGAACGTGTCCGGGATGTTTTCCTGTTCTGTTGCTTTACCAGTCTGCGTTATTCAGATGTTCGCAACCTAAAGAGAAGTGATGTCAAGTCCGACCATATAGAAGTCACCACCGTTAAAACGGCAGATAGTCTGAGTATTGAACTGAACAAGTACAGTAAAGCCATACTTGAAAAATACAAGGACATTCATTTTGAAAATCACATGGCACTGCCAGTCATCAGCAATCAG
>CASEYC010000058.1 GCA_949292025.1 uncultured Bacteroides sp.
ACAACTGACAACAAGAAGATAACTCTAAAATATAAGACAGACTATGGCATTAAAAGCAGGTATCGTGGGCCTTCCCAACGTGGGAAAATCCACACTCTTCAACTGCCTGTCCAGCGCGAAGGCACAGGCAGCCAACTTCCCATTTTGTACCATCGACGCCCAGATGGGCCAGGTATCCGTGCCCGACGAACGACTGACCAAGTTGGCCGAAATCGTCCATCCGGGCCGCATCGTCCCCGCCGTGTGCGACATCGTCGACATTGCCGGACTCGTCAAGGGCGCCAGCAAGGGTGAAGGCCTGGGCAACCAGTTCCTGGGCAACATCCGCGAATGCGACGCCATCATCCACGTGCTCCGTTGCTTCGACAACGGCAACATCGTTCACGTGGACGGCTCCGTCGACCCCGTGCGCGACAAGGAAATCATCGACACCGAACTCCAGCTGAAAGACCTCGAGACGGTAGAAAACCGCATCAAACGCGTGGAGAAGGTAGCCAAGGTAGGCGGTGACAAGAATGCCAAAATAGAGTACGAACTACTGCTCCGCTACAAGGAAGCGCTGGAGCAGGGCAAGAGCGCCCGCACCGTTGTTCCTCAGAACGAAGACGAAGAAACCTGCGCCCGCCAGATGTTCCTGCTCACTACCAAACCCGTGCTCTACGTGTGCAACGTGGACGATACCTCCGCCGCCACCGGCAACGCCTACGTGGAGCAGGTGCGCAAGGCCATCGAGGGCGAGGATGCCCAGCTGATGATTATCTCCGCCCAGACCGAAGCCGACATCGCCGAACTGGAGACTTACGAGGAGAAACAGATGTTCCTCGAAGACCTCGGCCTGAAGGAAAGCGGTTGCAACCGACTCATCAAGGCCATCTACAGCCTGCTCAATCTGGAAACGTTCATCACCGCCGGCGAAATGGAAGTCAAGGCCTGGACCTATCGCAAGGGATGGAAGGCTCCGCAATGTGCCGGCGTCATCCACACCGATTTCGAGAAGGGCTTCATCCGCGCCGAGGTCATCAAGTACGACGACTACATCAAGTATGGTTCCGAAGCTGCCGTACGTGAGGCCGGCAAGCTCAGCGTCGAAGGCAAGGACTACGTGGTGCAAGACGGCGACATCATGCACTTCCGCTTCAACGTGTAAGGATAAAGACAAGATAAAGGACGAGGCCACGGGGCAAGCACCCGGATGGCCTCGTCAAATTATTCCCCCTGATACAAAACAACCATAACTCCATGAAAGCAATTCTCCCACTCCTTCTCGCCCTGCTGGTTCTCCCCCTGCAGGCACAGACGGCGGCCGACAGCGTAACCATCTGTGGACGCGTGACCGACTACGAAGGACAGTCCATCGACAGTTGTTCGCTCTTCTGGCAGACACCTTCGTTCGACGACGCAGCCCAGGCCATGACAGATGCCGACGGGCGCTACTCGATACGCATTCCCTGCGGCAAATACCAAAGTATGGGAGCCTTGCGCATGGACACCTATCCGCATACGCCCCAAGGCTCGGCTCTGCCGGCAGCCGACCAGCGGCTGGAATTCTGGGCATGGGACTTCATCGCCGACCGCGACACGACGCTCGACATCCGCTACCATCGCATGGAAGTCTACGGCCTGCGCGTGTTCCGCATCCCCGGAGCCATGCCCTGCTACCAGATATTCGTCCGCCCCATGAGCCTAACCCGCTTCCAGCAGATGGAAGCCTCCCAGACGCAGCATGCCCAAGACGTGGGCAACATCGAGCAGGAAGCCGCACGCGACGACGCACGTGCCGTCCGCCTCGCCCCCACCCTCGACCGCCTGAAGGCCACTGTATGGATAGATGGCGAGGAAGTACCCATCCTAATGAAGCAGGAAATCAAGGAATACTTCTCGGCCGACGAATGGGGGAATGCCTACCTCCTCACCACAGACCGCCCCAAGCGCAGTACCGCCCTGCCCTACCACGTCTTCAAGGTAGAACTGGAAGACCTGGACAACGGCGACCGGGGTGAAGGGCTCTACTATATGGAAAAAGAAAAGTATGTAAACTGAACAAATACATCCTAACCCTCAAAAACAAATACAGCATGAAGAACTATCTCATTGCAGGTACCGGCGGCGTAGGCGGAAGCATCGCCGCCTTCTTGGCACTGGCAGGGAAAAACGTCACCTGCATTGCCCGCGGCGAACACCTGGCCGCCATCCGCGAACACGGACTCCGTCTCCACTCCGACCTCAAGGGCGAACACACCCTGCATGTCCCCGCCTGTACGGCCGAGGAATATCAGGACAAGGCAGACGTCATCTTTGTCTGCGTCAAAGGATATTCCGTCAATTCCATCACCGACCTCATCCGG
>CASEYC010000059.1 GCA_949292025.1 uncultured Bacteroides sp.
CTTGATTCATCGTTTTTAGCTTTTAGACAAAGCTAAAAACAACTTTTCAATTCAAATCGTCACGCTCGAAAAAGATACATAACTATGCGATTATCAAAGATTTCAAAGAACAATGTTTAATTTAAAGTGCCCACTAGTGTCGCCAAGCCATTTAATAACGTGACATAATTGAAGTACATAACCAAAGAAAATTTCTTTCTTTTTTTCCTCAATTTCGTATGGGTCATCCTCATTGGTATGTGAATCAGAACTTGAAAAATTTAAGATGTTTTTGACGAACATAGCTATTTCCTGATTGAAAATGCAATCACCTCCAGCACCGTCTTTTCCGGTTCCTGGATTTCCAAATCTTATTTTATGTTTTAATGTGCGTCCTTCATATACGTTTGTATCCAAGCCGGCCATAAATCGGCTTGCATCAAGCAATACAATATGACCATTAGAGTCAATACAATCGTCTGGTAGAAGACCAAAATTGTTTGCACCACGAAATAGATATTCTATTACCTTGCGAAGAGGATTGCCCTCATATACAAAGTTTAAGTTCTCTTCAGGATAGTAAAGTGCAGAAAGCATCTTCAACATATAGGAGCGTGCTTTTGTATAGTCAAAAACACGTCCTTTGCCAAGATATTTGAATACATCAGAATGTCTAAACAATACGGTATTTATACCAGTTGATGAAGCTACTTGTCTAATATTATCAAACAAAATTTCTTCTTGTGCGACCTTTTTGCCATCAATTTCTTCATCTTTGGCCTTGATGTATTTCATTGGTCCCCATAATGAATCAAAGTTTTGTCTTTCTTCGGTATTAATCAATTCCAAAACAATGCTGAAATCATCCATAGTACCGGCAGAAAGGACATACCAAGGAATGAATTTATGTTTTTCTCCGAAGATTCTTGATATGCGGACGGAAACATGACCTAAGAACAACTTAGATGCTACTGTATCTGCTTTTTTTATTTTACATTGAGCATCCAAGATGATAGCTGAATACTCATTGAAATTGATGCGTAGTTTTTCCTCCGCTTCTTCCCAATTCGTTGCCACATCAAGCTCTATATCTTTTGCCTCGGCAGTAATTTGATAACCTTGTATAATACTAAGGTCATCTTCTACCCAAAGTACTTTATAAAACATTTCCTCTCTCATAATTCAAAAGATGAATCTATGTTTGTATCATGGAAAATGAGTCTGTAAATTACAGTAAACTCATTCTCAGGTTCTGAAATAATCTCTAATTTATCACCAAACTCTTCCATAAGTTTTTTGATTTCGTATCCTCCAATTCCAAAATGAGTATTAGAATTGCCGGAAGTCTGACCATAAACTGTTATGTCGCTGCAACTCATTTGAGGAACTAACGGATTGCCGTTATTTGATATTGAAACGATGTAGTCCGATCCTTCTGTACCAATCTCAATTTTTATGATATTATCGGCATCCTCTCTATTTGCAAATCCGTGAGCACACGCATTGCTTACGATGTTATTGAATATAGTAGTAAGTGCTTCCTTTGGAAACTTTATATATTCAATAGGTTCACCTTTTCTAAGAGAAAAATTACCTGTAAGTTGACCATTTTGATTTTCATCAAAGTCCACCTCAGGTATATCCTCAATACTACGGTGATCTGTCGGATTATACTCGTATCTAAATAGGGGGCTTCTATTTGCCTGAATATAATTTTCAATGAATTCAGTCAACGCAATATCTTCTTTGAGCAAACCATAACCTGTATCAAACTTGTTAAGCTGTGTAGAAAGTTTTGAAATAGTAGTGTCTAAGTTCTCAAAAATTTCCTTAACTGAGACTTTATGAATACGGCCTATTGTGACATTCTCGTCAATAATACCATTGCCGTCTTTTCTTGCCAGCTCTAATAACCTCCACCAATTCTTAAAATTCGCCAATGTCTGTCCAATGGCATGTTTCTTCATATGAACATCCTTGCGGAAATCTTCATATGCCTTTTGGCGTTTAATGTCGGCATCTTTAATACCGGCATGCGCATCATTATAACATACTTTTTCCTGCTCCTCCAATGATGGAACCTTTATAAGTATGTCGCATAGATCACCGAAAGAAATACGACTTATGACACTGCCGGTTGATAGCTTAACAATTTGTTCTTTGGAATAATCACACAATAAAGAACGCAAAAGATAATCCTCTGTTATTGTATTTGAAGTGATTTTAACAGGAAAAATATCACTTCTCAAAGCAACAGAGTTGGTTTGAGTTGCATTTTTTAATCTTGCAACCTTAACTTTTCCTCCGATAAATCCAATCAAAAGACATTCCTTATCGATGACACTATTGGTTTCTTTAACACTGGCAACAGTGCTATCGGCAGATAATATACAATTGAGGTAATCATCAAACAACTCCCTGTTACCTACTAATGGTCTAACAGCCTTGACAGATAGCTTTGTAGCAGGGATTCGCTCTATCAGCTTACCTAATTTGACCAGTTTTTCTCCATTAGCAAGAACAGGAGTACTGATTGTAGGCAAATATCTGCTAGGAGAAAAAGATAGCGAACCTGTCAAATCAGAATACTTTCCACACCAAACTAATTTCTCATCACATTCTTTCAACGATTCTATGATACTTTCAGTTTTAAGAGCATATCTCTTGCGGCTTGCTACATTTGTCATTGCTGCAAATATAGAATTGCTAAAATCTGCGAGGATTACATTTCCTAATCCATCTTTTTTGATATGGATAAGGCAAGTTTTTACTCCTGTGTATGGTTGAAAAGTTTCTGATGGTAACGCTAAAACAGCAATGCTAACATTTAAATCAGCTGCTGTTTTTCTTAAATCAAAACCTTGCCTTCCACTAAGAGTAGTACAAACATCAAAAGGCACAATAGCGTAAAGTTCTCCATCTTTTTTGAGATTAGTCTCTACGAGATGAATTAAGCTACTTATTACTTCTCGTCTTTGTCCAAACGGAGGACATGTAAATATGTAATCATACTCCTTAGTAGTCATGACAATTGGGAATGCAACACACTCTATGTTACATTCTACTCCTACTGCGGAATTAAGAATCTCTGATATAGCCCAGTTGATAATGTTTTGTTCATAGCCTTCACATTTGCAGCCAATCAGTTTGTGAGAAAATTCTCCAATGCCATTATAAGGCAAATACACCTCAGTATTCGGCTTACATTCTGCTATTTTTAAACAAAGATCGACTACTCCTGATGGTGTGATTTGAGTTGCATTATTGCCTAAGAAATTCTCTGAATCTTGGTCAAAACAAGAAAGAATGACATTTGTGTATTCGTTTTTTAGAATGTCAATTTGTTCAGAAGATAATTCTTCTTTCAAATCAACAATGTATTTATCCAATTCTTCTACAACCGCAGATTTGGCATCAGGATTAATGGCATAAAGGCTTACCCCCAATACCATTGAAGGGTTATTAATGAAACCTTTATTCCAAATGCTGCTGGAGAATTTGTTTGCTATGTTTTGAGCTTCAACAGAAAGTCTTGCAAATTGTGTCATTGTTTCGAAATTTTAGAGTTAAACTTTAATACTAACTTCATTTGACACTGCAAAGGTCATTATTATCTATGCAAAGGTTCTGCATAGGAAAATATTTTTTCATACAGTCTGCTATTTTTTCAGCATAGGCCTTTCTAAACCACGAAGGAGAGAGCACTTCAACATCCGGTCCGAATGAGAAGATTTGCTGTTCCAGTTCTAATGTGTGGTATAGATGGAGCGATATTATACATTCCTCTTCACTTATAATTTTCTGCGATTTATGTATGGGTTTTGATGTCACATATTTAAAGCGTTTGGGAGAAAATTTCAACTGAAAATCTTCCAATTTGGATTCTACTTTATACGGAACAGTTACCCCGACTACATTGTCGAAATAGGAATTGAAATCTATATCTTCATTCTTACGAAATGTATGGTCGCTTGTTATTAGGTTCTGGATTCTGTCTAAAGCAAGGCTTTTTATTCTATTCTCTTTTTCATCTAGACCAAACAAATACCATCTGCCATTATACTGTTTTACAAAATAGGGATGTAATGTATGTTGATGATAATTTCCATTAGCAGATACATATTCTATTTCAAGAGGCTGGTGATTGATTGTCGCATCAATGATACCGGAAAGATATTCTATTCCTTTTAATTGATCGTTTTGCCCAAATGACACAAGATTTTCAGCGTTGCTCTTGACACCAAATCTAATTTCAAGATTGGAGATGACTTCTTCTAGCCAGCCATTTGATGGCAAACCTCTGTATTTGCCTAACATTTCAATGGTAGAACGGAGGTTTTGTACTTCTGCTACTGAAAGTTCATTTTTGTAGATGGAAAAATCAGGTTCAGAGTAGCGATAATAACATTTCTTTCCATCATACGGAATTGCTTCAAGGTATATGCCGTCTGGAAGCATCTTGCGAATAGCATTTAAATCTCCTCGCAATTGACGTTCCATAATCATAGACTTACTTCCATTTACATCATATAATTTATCGTTGACCTTTTCCAATAGATCTTCGATATTGTATTTATGACGGAAATCACTAAAGCATCTGTCTAAGATCATAAACCTATATTCGGCATTCTTGTTTTTGGGCATAATGTCGTTATGTTACATCGTTAGATTAGTTGGTAATTTAAGATACATAGTATCTTCTCTTGTTGAATGAAGTAAATCTTTTACATCTACCTCTAAAACACGGGCTATTTGCAGCAATGTTTCCAAGCCTGGCTGCGAAGTGTTGGTACACCATTTCGACACCGTAGCCGGATCTTTTCCTAATTGTTCTGCCAGCCATTTGTTAGTCCGCTTCTTCTCAACGAGAACAACTTTGATTCGATTTATATCTTTAGTATCTTCCATTTTGGTTTATTATTTTCTCTGTGTATTGCAAAAGTAATGAATTTATTTCAATCACACATCATTCAAAGTCTGTGATTTTTCATTAAGATTGCGAATTACATCAATATTTGTTGCGAATGAAAGATATTGGATCATTCAAAAAAGCTATCTTTGTACAAAATAACTTGAAGGATTTGATATTATGCAAATAGAAAGACTTACAACATTAGCATTTTCTATGTATTCCAACAAAGGAGCTTACGCTCTTTTGCTTGGTTCCGGGATTTCACGCTCTGCACACATACCTACAGGCTGGGAAGTTGAAACAAGGTTAATAGAGCAGTTGGCGGTATCAAAAGGAAATACCATTGTAGCGGCAGATGCACACCAGTGGTTTAAGGAAAAATATGGAAAAGATGCTTCATATTCATATTTGTTAGAAGAGTTAGTAAAAACTCCAACCGAGCGAGTTCAGCTGATGAAGCCTTTTTTTGAACCTACGGAAGACGAGAAAGAGTTAGGATGGAAACAACCTACAAAAGCACATAAGGCAATAGCAAAATTAGCTAAAGAGGGTTATATTCGAGTTATTCTGACGACAAATTTTGACAGATTATTAGAACAAGCGTTTGAAGCAGAAGGTGTAACACCACAAGTAATTTCGCATGAGTCTGCAATTTCACAGGCAACTCCTATTGTTCATTGTCAGATTCCTACAATCATTAAAATTAATGGAGATTATATAGATTGCCAGTTTAGGAACACTTCAGATGAGTTGGATGAGTATCCTCCTATAATGCACAAATACCTTGAAAGAATTTTTGAGGACTATGGACTTGTAACTTGTGGATGGTCCGGGGAATGGGATAAAGGACTAATTAAAATTATATCTGGAACTGTTGTGCCAAGATATAATTCGTTCTTTGCAACGGTAGGGAAGGCAAAAGAAACAATTGCAAATTTGTCCTACTCTCGGAATGGAGAATTGCTTCCCATTAGAGGTGCGGATGAAATGTTTTCAGAACTATGGGAACAGGTTTCTGCCTTGAATGAAAATCATATCAATAAAAATATGGTGCATGACATTATGATTGCAAAATGCAAGAAATATTTGTCAGCAAGTCACTACGATATAGAGTATATGGATTTAGTTGAGCGATTGGGTAACGAAGCCTATAATGTGATAAACGCCCATGCCCAATACGACTTTGTCTTAACTCAAGACTCTTTTTCAAAATATTTGGAAATTCACAAAAGTGTAATTACACCCCTAATAGAAATAGCAGTATTGGCAATCAGATGGGGAAAATGGTATCAAATAAAACCATTCGGCGAATTATTAGTAAAACTATGTACAAGGTCATTTAAAAATGGCGAAATAACGTGTGAGGGAACGCAATATTTACACTCAATAGCTCCAATGTTATTGCTTAATGCTATAGGTGTTGCTTGTGTAAAATACAATCGATATAAGGAACTTGATAGCATCTTGAAATTATCTGTCCCAGCTCCAAACTTTATGACTGTTTCGTATAGATGGAAATTATTATATTTATTGGGTGGAACGCATTGGAGCTATGATACTTGGAATAATTTAATCGGACAGAGTTACTTCTATCCTATGAGTTTCTTTTTGCTCGAAAATTTACGTCTTTTATTCAAGGACTATTTTGTTGTTGATTCAGATTTTAATAATACTTTTTATATTTGGGAACGATTGAAGTCTTTGATTTACGGCTACTATAAGTGTTATATTATAGATTTTTCAATCCCTTTAGGACAATTTACTCGAAGTGAAGTGGAATACAAACACAGGGGAATGGGCGAGGAACCGTATACTGTATTTTGGGAAAGTGCAGATTCTCTCCAAAATGAATGGTTGCCAATAAAGCAGGGAATGTTTGGCGGTAATTATGAAAACTATAAAGAGATAAAAAGTAAAGCTGATGAATTTATTCAAAAATATCGCAAGTATTAAATCATCCTATAAGAGTAAAATGACGAGAAATGAATAGTGAGGACTGTAAGGCTACCATCCTCACTATCAATATAACAACTATTTTACCTTATATTGTTGTATCTCTTTTATCATGGCTTTCACATCTTCTCCTACTTGCACGAAGTTCTTGTATAGAATGCGTTCCCGCTCATCCCTTGATTTGAAAGTATAGAACTTAGGGAGAGGAACATAGCCGGCTTCCTCTTTTTTGATTTCCTGCATGTCGAAGTCCGTCTTACAGAAGAATTTGGATGTTTTGAACTCCTCGTTTTCTTGAATGTTCATAGAACCCCCTTTCCCTGTTTTGGTCTTTACAAAGTCCCGTGCCGTCTGTCCGCATATCCAGCCTGTCGGCATGTCGGAGATTTTGGAAGCAGGAACAAGGCTATCCAGGTTCTCGTTTAGGTTAATGGAAGTTTTGTCCCTGTCAATGGTTACACCCTTTTTGAGTTGTACTACCTTGCCGAAGATGTCCGATGACAACCATTCCAATGTTTCTTTTGCCCGTGCAGACCCACTGACTACATTGCCGACGGTGGTGATAATCTTCTGCATACCCACTTTGCCATAGTCGGCTTCCAACTGTGGCAGCTCCTGAAAGCCCAAAGTCACGCTTACCTTGTTGCTTCGTGCCGTACCTATCAGACGGTCTATCTTGTGGAAATACAGTGTCGGCAACTCATCTACTATGATTGATACAGGGATATTCTTGCCTTGCCCGGTATTTACTCTTGTAACAAGACGATTGAGGATAAGGGCATTCAACGCACCGATGATGCTTTCCATTTCCGGGTCATTGGCAATCAAAAGGTAAGACGGATTCTTGGGGTCGGAAACTTTCAAGTCGAAGTCATCCCCATCCTTGTGGAATATCCAATAACTCTCCTTGGTTGCCAAACGCGAGGTATAGACACGCAGCGTGCCAATCATACCTTCCAATTGTTCCATTGCCTTGTTTTTCAAAGCGGTCTGGAATGGACCGAGCAGTGGAGCCACTTCATTGTCGGTTTCAAGTACCTCGAAGATGGTCTGATAACTTTCATTTAAGGGGGGCAGAACGAAATGTGTAAGCCTGTAGATCCGGGGAAACCGCGCGAACCTTTGGAAGCCAAAGAGTTATGGCTGGGCTGTGACGGTGGACGTGCAAAACGAAAAGTGACATTCGCTTTACATTAGGCTTACACTGGGAGGCGTTTTTGAACGAGTTTTGAACACGTCTCTTTACATCGGGGCTTACACGGGTTTACTATTCGGCCACACGGGCGCAAATGAGGCCCGCTGTGGCCTTTTCTTTTGCGGGACGGTAGAATGGTCGCCTGGGATTTTGGAAGGCCGGAAAACGGACTGTTTGCTTTGGGGTGATTGCGAGAAATATGCGCTTTTGTTATTCCATATAGTTATTATTTGGTATATTTGCAGCGAATATAATACGATATAGCCATGACGAAAGTAATCCACGTGCATCTTATCTACGAGAAGAAAAACTACTATTTCGGCAGCATTTCGGCCATATATGACGTGCTGACGGAGGGCCAGGTAGGCATCACCAAGAGCAGCCTGCTGCACGCCGGAATGACGGACGGAAGCTGTAAAATCACCCGGAGGGCGATGATTATCCAGTCGCACCTCATACGAAGTGCCAAATGATTGTTTTATTGATGGTTAAGCCGCTTTCGAGCGGCTTTTTTGTTGCCTGCCCATCTTATGGGTGGTTTGAACGGTCAAAAACGGGTCATTTTGAGGATTGGGGGTGCACTTGGGGATGCGTTTGGGGGTGCACTACAAAACGAAATGTGTCGAATTTGGGTGCATTTGGGGGTGCAAAATGCCTATGTTTTGGGTGCGATTACAGGGGGCATAAGTCCTAAAAACGCCTTGTTTTTGCCCGTTTTTATCATATTGAGGGGGGTAAAATACCCGCTACAAGCATTATTCATACCCCCATATTTTCATATATCTCCCTAAGGAATAGTATTTTAGCTAAAATCGCTCCCCCAACAGGCGCACATTTCGTATTTTCTAAAAGAACTTCCGGATGCTTCCCAGTACGGCATACACCTTTTGAATCATGGCGATGGGTATCTCCTGTTCGCAATACTCCTCTGACTTGTTGGAAGGTATGAGGCGCACGTACCCTTCCCGGCTACTGAGGCGGATGCGTTTCACGGTGCGATAATCTTCCGTCACAATACCATAAATTTCTCCGGCGGGCAGATATGGAATGGGAGCATTCACTTCTTTCAAAGCTATAATGTCTCCATTGCTTAATTCCGGTTCCATGGAGTGACCTGTTAGGTTACACCACACGACTCCTTCTTTATTATAGGGAGGATAATTGATGTAATAGTCCGGGTTGGTGGTTTGGTCGTTGATGATGATGTCAAAGCCGCCGATGAAATCTACATTATAATAAGGAGCACCGGTGAATTCTTGATTGATTGTTGGTAAATCCTTGTTTCTGTCAGAAAGCATACTGCCCCTTCCTGACAGAAGCCAATCAGCAGAATATTGGGGATAATTTTCAACTATTCTTTGAACCCATTTTGATTGAATATCGGTTCCATTACTAATTGCTCTTGAAAGGACTCCCTTACTGGCACCTATAATACGTTCTAAGGCACCTATTGTGATGCCTTCATTGGATGCTAAATCTTGAATTCTCGACAAAATTGTATCCATAGTTGAAAATTATCCCTAATTTATTTCTTTGGTTGAAAATTATCATCTATATTTGCACCGTGATTAAAACATAAACACGCCCCAAAGATACGGAAAGGCGTGGATAAAAACGAATTTTGGAAGTAAAACTTAATAAGAGCGAAATATGGAAGGCGAAAAAGAAATCATCAGAATGCTGGCAGCACAAGTGAAGATATGGATCTACAGTTGTGTGGAAGATGCCGACAAGTATACAAAAGAAATGAACGAAGATTACCTGCATTTCTTCTGCTGGTTTTCCGAGGACATGTATAAGGTGCAACTGAGGTTGAAAATATACCGCAAGCTGCAAGAAGTCATCAACTCTGAGAAATTGAGTGATGTGCTGGAACATCTGCGTCACACGGTGGAGCATTTCACGGACGACCTGATACTCGGTCCCATCCAACACCGCTATACAAACGCTTCCCCCAATACCGCCCATTTGCTGGCATTGGAGGTGAAGCAGACTGTGGTGCAAGAGTTCAGGCAGATGCTACGCCGCGTAGAAAAAGAACAAGGCAAAAAGATTGCCGGATAACTGACAGCCCGGAAAGACGGGTATTCATAAATCTATAAGTTTTAGTTAGACGCCGCGCAAGCGGCACCCTGTCCCGGTTCGGGATGAATAGGGACAGATATTTTGAGAAACAAGTAAAACAGAACGAGATATGAAAGCAAACCAAATTTCAGCAGAACGGGCGGAGAAGCAGTACCGCCTGAAGATAGCGAGCCTCATAGGCTCCGTGACCCACGCGCAAGTACTGGCCGACCAAGCTTTGGAGCAGGCCGGGTTCTTTATGGACGAGCGCGAGATGGAGGAATCGGACATCAGCCGCAGCCTGGAGAACTTCTCCTGTGTGTGTGACGAGGTGTTGAAGGACCTGCTCAACGAATACCGGAAAGGAGGCTTGGAATGAGAAGGAGGATTGTGGTGGAGCAAGGCGAAGTGACGGCCATCGCCCGGCTGATGGGCTGCACGACCGTGTTTGTGAGTTATGCCCTCAACTTCCGGAGAGATTCGGAACTGGCACGGCGCATCCGCCGGATGGCCCTGCTGCGCGGAGGCATAGAAGTAGGAAATGAACCCGCAAAAGGAGGAACGAGCAATGAAGGCAAAGCAATGGAAGCAGCCGTCTGACGATGGCATGGCAATGTGGTGGCGCGCCCTCACCACGCGGCAGAAACTGTATGTCGCTTATTTCTACGTCAGTTTCCTGCTGGTGTTGGGAATGGCGGATACGGAATCATTGGGCGTGTTGTTCGCGGCCGTGCTGAACTTCGGCAATTCGGTGTGGCTGATCAGGAAGGTGCCGATGGACAAATTGGAGGACTAATACAATGAACGCAATAAAACCTGAAGCTCAACAAGAGGTGCTTCATAACTTGAATCAGCTTTACGAAGATGTTGGAACAATTCATCAAGAGTCTTCCACCTGCGCATGTCCCCAAAATGAAGGATTATCCTCCACAAATGAGGATTTGCTTCGAAAATTGGCAGCATTTTTACGGCCACTGCATTGGACGAAGGACGGCTACGCTGTTTATAGCATGAAATATACCATTCTATCCATCCTTCCATTTTTAAGTGACGAAGAATGTCTGAAGATGCTGAATAGCTTGGCTTCTCCAGGTGCTCCAGATATTTTTGTATTTCCGGAACAGCGTGGAGCTTTTCAGCATCATTGCTACGCTTCCAGTCACTTATCATCCGGCGAAGGTGATACATAGAGGCCACTTCGCAAACGGTTTCTTCAAACCACTTCAGACCTTCTATACCACCTTTCAGTTCACCGCCAATCAGATGATGACAGTACTCATGGGCAAATTGGAACATCAAAATGGAGTAATCACCTCCTTTGCAACAAAGATAAATATGATGGATGTTTTCGGATGTGCTGCTGCACATGGGAATCCCATCGGATGCGTAGAGTATCACAGACATTATTGTGGAGGAGGACTGAGAAGTTCCAAGCACTTCGGCAAAACGTGTATCAACTGAGCGAAATATATCAGATACGATATCACGATTGAAATCACCGAATCTTGGATCAAGAACAAAAAGCATATTGTGGCTGACAGGAATGGTTGGTATGCCCATATCAAAAACAATTTTTAGTTAGACACTGCAAATATAACCATTAACCGGGACAAACCCGACAAGGAATATGGAATACTATCAGAAAATATTGTGCGTGACCTACGGGGAACTGACAGATGGGACCGACCCTATCATCCGGTACAACACCCTGAAGAGCAACATCAGAAGGGGAAACATCTCCGTAATCCACCGCGGTGGAGGCGAAGGCAACTGCGCTCTGATTGTCTATTCCTCCCTCCAGGACAAATACAAGGCTCGCTTCGTGGCCAAGTACGGCGACCCGGAAGAAATCCTGAAACAACAGCGTATGAGAGACATGGTAAAGACAGACGACAAGGCACGCGCCTACTACGAGGCCTACACCTACGACCTGAACGGCACGCCCACCCCCCTGAGCGACAAACTGAAGGCCGAGTACACCCTGAACGCCTCGGTGCTGAACGCCCTGGCGGCCGACCTCGAGGACAAGGGCCTGCTGATACGCCTGCACAACAACTGCCGCCGCGACCTGTGGGAGACCATAGCCGCCAACAGCGAGAACCTGCGCGACCTGTACGGCCACACCCTGCCCGCCAACCCCGTCCGGCTGCGCGAGAAGATATGCCAGTACCGCAAGGAAGGCTACGCCGCCCTCCTGTCCGGCAAGCTGGGCAACAAGAGCACATTGAAGATAACCCCGGAAGCGGGTGCCTTCCTCGTGGCCTTGAAGCGCAGCCGGGTGCCAGTGTACACCAACGCGCAACTGTTTGCCGAATACAACCGAGTGGCACCGGAGCGTGGCTGGAAACCACTGAAGAGCCTGAATAGCGTGACGCAATACCTGGGCCGTCCGGATGTGGAGCCGCTGTGGTACGATGCCGTGCACGGCGAGCTGGCCGCCCACCAGCGATACGGGCGCAAGCATAGGACGGAACTGCCCCGGCGACGCGACTCCCTGTGGTATGGCGATGGCACCAAGCTGAACCTCTACTACCGGGACGAGGACGGGAAAATGCGCACCACGATGGTCTACGAGGTCATAGATGCCTACAGCGAGGTGCTGCTGGGCTACCACATCAGCGACCGCGAGGACTTCGAGGCACAATACAACGCCTACCGCATGGCCATCCAGCGGAGCGGGCACAAGCCCTATGAGATTGTGCACGACAACCAGGGCGGCCACAAGAAGCTGGACAGCCAGGACTTCTTCGACAAGATTTGCCGCATCCATCGCCCGACGGCTCCCTACAGCGGCCAGTCCAAGACCATCGAAAGCGTGTTCGGCCGCCTGCAGGGCCAGGTGCTCCACCGCGACTTCCTGTTCACCGGCATGAACGTCACCGCTAAGAAAGCCTCCAGCCGCCCCAACCTGGAGTTCATCGAGGCCAACAAGGACCGCCTCTACACCCTGGCCGAACTGAAGGAACACTATGCCGAGGCCCGCAAGGCGTGGAACGAAGCCCCGCATCCGGCCACCGGCATCCCACGTATCCAGATGTACAACCAAAGCGTCAATGAGGAAACGGAGGCGGTCACAGTCCACGACATGGTGGACATCTTCTGGCTGTGGACGGACAAGCCCGCCACCTTCACCCCTTCGGGCATCGCCGTGACCATCAATGGCAAGAAATACACCTACGAGGTGTTCTCCGCCCCCGGCGTGCCCGACCACGAATGGCGTCGCCGGAACACCTACCGCCAGTTCTATGTGAAATATGACCCCTACGACCTGCGCAGCGTCCGCCTGTACTGGAAGGACAAGGCCGGGGATCTGCGCTTCGAACGGGTGGCCGAGCCCTACATGGTCATCCACCGCGCCATCCAGGACCAGATGGAGGGCGAGGCAGCCTTCATCCGGCAAGAGCAGGAAGCCAACGTGCGCGACCGCATCGAGCGGCAGGTCATCGCCAAGGAGATAGAATACGCCCACGGCGTGGCCCCGGAGCAGCACGGGCTGAACACCCCGAAGCTGAAAGGCATTCCCGCCGAGGTTCAACGGGAAATAGACCGCCGCACGAAGAAATACAGCCGAGACCCGGAGGAATACCAGGTAGGCCGGGCAGGCAAAGTCATCAGCAACATCAGCTGGGACCAGTTGGCCGACCGCAAGGTAGACCCCAAGCGGGTCGCCGGAAAACTTTAATCAGAAACAATCAACCATCATAATATTAATATGGAACAATTAAGCAGACAAGAGAAAGACGCCATCCGCGAGGCCCTCCGCGCCTACGTGGACCGCTACCCCAGCCAGAACAAGGCGGCGGGCAGCCTGAAAGGCACCAGCGCGGGCACCGTGAGCAGCATCATGAACGGCAAGTATGAGAACATCAGCGACGAGATGTTCCGCAACCTGGCCGCACAGGTGGGCGCCCTCCCCAAGGCGGCCGACTGGCAAGTGGTGGAGACCTCCGCCTACCAGGAGATACGCTACGCCCTGGATGACGCCCAGCGTTGGCGAAACGTCACCTGGGTGGTGGGCGAGGCCGGATGCGGAAAGACCACCACGGCACGGATCTACGCCCGCGAGAACCGCGAGGTGTTTTACATACTCTGTTCGGAAGACATGCGCCGTGGCGACTTCGTCCGCGAGATAGCCCGCACCGTGGGCATCCGTGCCGAGGGCTGCACCCTCCGCGAAGCCTGGGGGCTGATACTGGACAATGTGATACAGATGGACGCCCCGCTGCTCATCTTCGACGAGGCCGACAAGCTGACGGAGCCCGTGTTCCACTACTTCATCAGCCTCTACAACAAGCTGGAGGACAAGTGCGGCATCATCTTCCTCAGCACCGACTACATCAAGCGGCGCATCTCCCTGGGCCTGCGCTACCGCAAGCCCGGCTACAAGGAGTTCTTCAGCCGCATGGGGCGCAAGTATTTCGAGCTGGAGGAGACCTCTGCCAACGACGTGTATGCCATTTGCATGGCCAACGGCCTGCAGGAGCGGAAAAAGATAGACGAAGTGATACGCGATGCCGAGACCTGCGGCTTCGACCTGCGCCGCGTGAAGAAGGCCATCCACCGCGCCAAGCGGATGAGCGAATGAGGACCGTTCAAACATTAGTCGAACATCGGTTGAAGAGCAATGAAACGAGCATTGAGCGTCCGTGACATATTGGACAAGCGATACCGTACCTTCCCCTTCGAGGGGAAATGGCGGGAAGCATTCGGCGAGCCGGAGCGCGCGGGCGTCTGGTTCATCTGGGGCAACTCGGGCAACGGGAAATCCTCCTTCGTGATGCAGCTGTGCAAAGAACTGTGCAAGTACGACCGCGTGCTGTTCGACAGCCTCGAGGAAGGCTCCTGCCTGACGGTGCAGAACAGCCTGCGCCTGCACGGAATGGCCGAGGTGAGCCGCCGCCTGGCCTTCGTGCAAGAGGACATGGAGGCGTTGAAGACCCGCCTGCGCCAGCACAAGAGCCCCGGCATCGTGGTGGTGGACAGCTTCCAGTACACCCGGATGACCTACCGCGACTACATCGCCCTGAAGGAAGCCTTCCCGGAGAAGCTGTTCATCTTCATCAGCCACGCCAACGGCAAGAACCCGCGTGGCGATGCCGCGGTAGGCGTGATGTACGACGCCACGCTGAAGATATGGGTGGAGGGAGGGGTGGCCTTCAGCAAGGGACGGTTCAAGGGCAGCACGGGTGAGTACGTGGCTTATCCCGAACTGGCCGGACGCTACTGGGCGGACAGGGACAAAGGAAAGGTTTGATTTAATAAAAAATGAATAATTAAAAACTAGAAACGGAAAAGACAATGAAACCGAAAGTCTACATCACCGGCACCGAGCTCTACCAAATCCTGCTGCCCGGCCACGAGGCCGCCGACGTGATATTTGCCAACCACATCCGGCAATGGCACCCCGGCTGCCGGATAAACATAAAACAATAAGGAGGAAAGACAATGAGAAATTACGCAAGATTCTACGTGTTGCTGAACCGGCTGCCCACGACCGGCGACTGCGAGGAGCTGAAGGCGCAACTGGTCAGCCAGTTCACCGGCGGCCGAACCGAATCGCTTCGGGAAATGACCGACCGGGAGTATGACGCCCTGTGCGACGAACTGCAGCGGCAGGACGCCAACCGCCGCGCCCGCGACACCTACCGCGCCGAACTGCGCCGCCGGCGCTCCGCCGCCCTGCACCTGATGCAGAAGCTGGGCATCGACACCACGGACTGGAACCGGGTGGACGCCTACTGCCTGCATCCCCGGCTGGCGGGCAAGGAGTTCCGCAAGCTGACGGCCGACGAACTGGACACCCTAATCATCAAGCTGCGCATCATCCTGCGCAAGGAGACGGACAAGAACAACAATAACCAACTATTAAACTGAACGCACATGACACCCAGACAATTCGTGCAAGAAGAAATGGACCACCTCCGCGAAGTGACGGACGGATTTACCCCGGAAGAATTCAATGAGTTCCTCCAGCAAGTGATCCTCGAACTGGAGAATGAACGCCAGCTGCTCTGCTGGAACGACATGGACGAATAATCACCCCAAGTAATAACCCAAGAAAACATTTGAACTATGGCAAGAACCAAGAAAACCATCCTCAGCGGCATCAGCCGCGAACAAGCCGAACAGGCATTTGCCGACTACGCCGGCGCCGACGCACGGGTGCAACACCTGACGTCCAAGATGGACCTCGAAATGACCCGCATCCGCGAGAAGTATGCCGGGCAGTTGGCAGAGTTGAACGAAGTGAAGGAGAAGAACTTCGACATCCTGCAATCCTACGCGATGGAACACAAGGACGAGCTCTTCGCCAAGCGCAAGAGCCTGGAGAGCGCCCACGGCACCTTCGGCTTCCGCACCGGCACGCCCAAGCTGAAGAACCTGCGCGGCTTCACCTGGGCGGCGGTGACCAACCTGGTGAAGGAACTGCTGCCCGCCTACATCCGCACCTCCGAGGAACTGGCCAAAGACCGCCTGCTGGCCGACCGAGCCCTGCCCGAAGTGGCCGGAATGTTTCCCAAGATAGGCGTGCAGGTCGTCCAGGAAGAAACCTTCTTCGTGGAACCCAAGAAGGAAGCCGATGCAGTGGAAGCCTGACCTGGAGGCCGTCAGCCGCGAATACCGCTACAAACCCCGCGGCAGGTGCTGGGCGGTCTACCTGTTCACTACCTACCGCGAGGGGGACGGCCCTTCGCCCCGGCTGTTCACCACCGGCGACAAGGTGGCGGAGTTCCTCACCCGCGAGGAGGCCCGGCGCGAGACCTACCGGCTGAACGGCTGGCGGTACAAGGAAAGAAAGCTATGAGCAAGAAACAACCCATGCTGCTGGTCACCCCGCCGCTCTTCCCCGCCGAAACGCCCGTGGAGCGCGAGGAGTTCGGGGGCATCCCCTGCAACTACTGCCACGGCAACGGCTGGTTCTGGGGCGCAGATGAAAGTCTGGAGCGCGTCAAGCAGCCCTGCCCCGTGTGCCGGGGAAAGAAGAAACTGAAAGCCATCGTCACCATCCAATGGGTGGCGGATGAAGGAGAAAATGATTAATCAGTTGACAAGGGGACAAGTTAACAAGGCAACAAGGGCCTTGTAGCCTGAAACCTTGTCAACTCGTAAACTAAAAAAAGCAATGAACAACCTATTCGACAAATTCAAGAAGCAACGCCGCCCGGCGCCCCAGGAGCCGGAGCCCACGCACGAGCGAACCATCCCGCCCCACATCGTGGCCTGCCGGGTGTGCGGCGGCAAAGGCGAAACGGACGGGACGGTCTGCCCCCAGTGCCAAGGGTCGGGGCGCGTCATCGTGTCGCACGAAGTAAAGACTTTTGTAACGGCCTACGTGCCGGAAACCAATCAAAAATAATCAGGTATGGAAGAAAAAGTGAAAGCAGAATAAGCGGAGGAAAGTATGAAAGTATATGAATTAACAATCGGCGGACACGATTGGGAAAAACAAAATCTCATAACCCAATCCGGCAGGAAAGGGCGTGGTTATGATGTTTACCGGTGTAAATGTTGCGGGATAGTTGGAAAATCCTATCGGCTTGGACGCATTGAAATTCTTGAAAAGGATATTCGCAAAATGGAGAAATGCAAAGGGCTTTCAAAATCAAGCCACATAAAAATAACCTTTTGCAGGGCTCATGGCGAGGAGTTCTCCGGATTAACGCCCGGAAGCATCCATCCCGTTGTCCCTCCGCCTGAAGGGGAAGATAACAAGCGTGGTGAATGGGTAATGGGCAAGACAGAGCCGGTATTGGTATTGCACGGTGAGTTTATTTATTTGTAATGACGATAAGCGGTAAAAAGTCTGTTGTTCATTTGCGAACGACGGACTTTTTCGTTATATTTGCAGCCTGTTCACATTTTAACCGAGTTGTGCATGAGAAAAGTAGTTTCTAAAGACAGCGTGATACGCGGCAACGCATGCGTGGCAAACGGCATCAAGCGGGGTATTTCCATTGATGCCAAGAATGTCAGTGTTCGTCGGCACACCGCGACCGGCGTTTGCCTGATGACCTTCTCCCGCGACCGCATCGTCCGCGAAGCAAACAAGGCTTTCTCCGAAGTGGTAAAATGACATTGTTATGGCCGGAAAGTATAACTTCATCTACGAAAAACTTGTCACGTCCGATGATGACCTTACCGGGCTGATTGCATACGGCATATACAAGAAGCATAAGATTGAATTCATCGCGAAGATAAAGGATGAAGAGAGCAGGAATCCTACGGACGAGGAATGCCAATCTTTCTTTATTGCATCTTCCACGGAAAGCCAGTTGAAGAAATATCGAGACCAAGCGGAAACAATTTTGGCAGAAACCGTAGCCAATGTAGCATCGGAAGAAATAGCCCGCTATGAACAAGACATGCTGAAGAACTATCGTGCGGAGATAAAGAATTGCCTGCCTTCCAATTGGCGGACCGTTTGGCTCAGCATCTTGTCATCCTTCGCTTTCTCCGTGATTGTGGCCATTGTTTATTTCGTGGCTTTGACATCAGAGAGGAGCACTTCTGAAAATGTCGACAGGATAATGGAAAGCCTGCAGCCACCAGTGGAACAAGCGGAACAAACGGAACCGGATAGTTTGAACGTATCCCAACAATACAAGGCAGCCCCAGACGGCTGCCTTTCTTGTGCTTATGCAGCAAAAAATCTCCATCTCTGCCCGCCAATTCCCTGAAAAAAAGTATCTTTGCCTTTGTTTTCAGGAACCCATCAAAACAACGGCTATATGAAGAAGAACAGACGTCCCTTGGTCGGCCTCAGTTACGCCCGGCGCGTGGCCGACATCATCCGCATCTACGACGAGCACAGCCGCAGCGGCCTGAGCAACCGCGAGATCCTGCGCCGCTACATCTACCCGCAATACCCCATCTGCGAGAAGACCTTCTACAACATCATCAACGCCAGTGCCGACCCGCGCGTCGCCCGCCAGGTGGAGGAGGTGAACGCCCGGCGGCAGCTCACGCTGTTCGGACCTCCTGCGTCACCTGGCACGTGAAGTCCGTCATCGCCTTTCCACGTTTTCAGCCTCTCCGTGAGGCACTGGTAAATGAAGGTTCTCATATTGGTCAATGGTTAATGATTAATGGTTAATACCTTAGTTTTGTCAAGTGGCTACATTGGTCGTGTCAAGTGGCTACATTGGTCGTGTCAAGTGGCTACATTGACCGCGCCAAGTGGCTACCTTGTCAAAAGGCCTGTTTCAGGTTGTTTTCCGCTATTTCCTTCAGGATGCGCTCCACCTCGGCGTGCCGCCCGATGAACTGCCGCTTGGGGATGACAATCTTGCTGCCCACGGGCTTCAGCGCCATCGCCTTGTAGAAGGCCGCTTCATCCGATAACTCCCGGTTGCGCTTGTTGTTGCGCAGCGTGCCGTCCTTCTTGCGCTGCAGCTGCGGGGCGAAGGTGCCGTCCTTGCTGCCAGTGATGGTCATGTATTGCACCCAGAAGTAGTTCTTCATCCGCCGGGTGACGGTGATGGTGCCACCCTCGTTGTGTATGGCCGCATAGGGCACGTCGGTGAAGAAGCGGACGCTGCGGCGGTCGGTCACCTCGGCACGGAGGCTGCGGCGCAGGGTGCCGGTGCGCACCAGCAGTCCCCGGCTGCGGTCGTCGTGATGCTTGCGCCGCGCCCACCGCTCGTTGAAGAAGGCCTCGCGCTCGAAGTTCTTGCCGAACTCGTCCAGCAGTTCCACGCGGACATCCCGCAGGGTGCGGTCGATGAAGCGGTCGATGCGGCGGCGGAGGTCGCGGAGGATTTGTTCTTTTTCTGTCATTGTCTTTGTATATTAAAAGATTATGCTTACCTTTGTGCCATAATGAGAGTGGTTAAGGTACTGGGTTGGATTGCACATCCTTCGCTAAAGGCCTTAATCACTCTCTCAGTTTTTCCACGATGGAATAGAATTGTGCCCTCCCATCCGTCAGTTCGCGGATAATCGCATAGGATGCTTCCCCACGTATGTCGATTTTGACATAATGGTATTTGCGCACCATTGGATTACCTTTTTCTTCCGGACATTCTTTGATATGCGTGCCTTCTTTCAGCAACGCCACGATGTCCCGTAACGCCTCGTTCTTGGCCCTCACGTACTTGTGCGGCTGGTTCAGCGTCTCCTTGATGCCGTTCATCGTGAACTCCACCGGGTTCGGCACGCCCTGCACGAGCACGGTCTTCCCGGCCAGGTTCTCCTTGGCCCACTCGCGGACGGCCTTGCGCTGCTCCTGGAGGCTTTCCCGCGCCTTCACCATCTCCCTGATGACCTTGCACGCCGCGCACAGTTCATTGTCCGGCACCCGGGCCAGCTTCAGCTTCCCCGGCTGGTACTCGCAGTCCTGGCAGCGGCTGATGGTATAGGGGTTGTAGGCGGGGAAGCACGCCATCCGCTTGCCGGGGTTGAAGCGCATCATCTCCTGGTGCTTGCCCGCCGTGGCCTGGCTGCCGAGGTTCATCGCCTCGCGCTCGTCGCTCTCCGGGTACTTGCCTTTGCGGACCTGCACCACGGAGCAACGGCAGTTCCATCCGTTGGGCGGGAAGTACCAGTCCCAGAACTTGCTGGAGAGGGGCAGCGTGATGCCGTGCATCAGGCGGTGCGCTTCACGAACCCGGCGGTCGCCCACCGTGCGGTACTGCAGCAAGTAACCATCCCCGTCCCGCTCGAAGTCCTTCCACCGGGCGGCCATCCCGGCGGACGCCATGGCGAAGTTGTATTCCGCTTGCAGGTACCAGCGGTTGTAGCTTTGGTTGGCCTTTTGAACATCATTCAGGAACTGTTCGAACGGCTTCCGATTGCCGTCCGAATCCAGCAGCGAGGGGAACACCTCGTTCAGTTCGTGGAAGGTCTTGTAGCCCGAGAAGACGTAGTTGGACTCCTTCAGCCGCCGGACGCTGAGCTCGTCCAGCGGGCGTTGTTCGATGGCATGGTCCACGGCACGGTCCAGCAGGTCGGCGTGCGTCCGGATGAATTGCTGCACTTCGGCATCCTCCAGCATCCCCGGCGTGAACTCCGGCTGGCGGTACAGCCACTGCATCAGGAGGAGGAAGGCGGCTTCCACGGAGGACGTGTCCACAGAATCGGTGTCATCCTCAGCCAATGCCATTTTCCCATCAAAATAAACAAGGCCGGCCCGTCGGTGCAGCCCCGCGTAGTCATCGGGGCTCAGTCGAAAAAAGGGAATGCCAGCTTTTGGTTGTCCCTATCTTCCTTGTCTTTCTTGCCATCTTTGCCGGGCAGGGCCACGGGCTGCGCCGTCTTGCGCTCTCCCAGGATGGGGATGTTGTACTTCTCGATGAAATACTTCGGGTCCACCTCGTACCGCTCCAGCACCATGCGCTCGTAGGCCACCTGCTGTTCCGGCGTGAAGCTGACGCTGTCGTACCAGTCGAAGCGGTAGCCGCGGAGGGGGAATCCGTGCTTGATCATCAGCGGGATGAGCCGGAAGTTGACGATGTCGCGCAGGCGGTCCGCGTCCTTGTGGATGAGGTTCTGCAGCACGTCCAGGTGCACCTCGCTCTGGGAGAGGCTGCTGCCGTCGTCCGTGGTCATCGTCTCGGTGAGGATGCCCTTGGAGATTTCCGAGTTGGCCCGCTCGATGCGCTTGTCGAAGACGTTGTAGGCGTCGCCCCGGGTGGACTCCTTGATTTCGATGTCCGTGCCCTCCGGGAAGAGCGCCCAGCCCGCCGCGCCCATGGCGGAGAGCATCTTTTCGATGCGGCTGTGCTCACGGGCGTCGCGGCTGGTGGTCTTGGCCACACGGAAGGGGATGCCGAAGATTTCGGAAAACATGTCCCAGAAGGCGCAGACGTTCTTCTTCGGGATGGTATGTTGCGCGCATTTCAGGAAGAGGCCCAGGTCGTGCGTGCCCCCGACTTCCACCACCCAGTCGGCCATCTCGCCGTGGCGGTAGTCGTAGCCGCTCTGCCAGGCATCCTGCTCGTGGACGACCAGCGCGCCGTATTCCGGGATGACGTGCTTGCGCGGCACCAGCAGCACCTCGCTGAAGGCCGGCACGCCCTCCACGTTGATTATGTCGCCCAGCTGGATGAGCGAATGGCCCCAGTACGTGCTGTCCAACGCCAGCTCCATGAAGTCCTTGAACCAGGGCGACTCGAAGATGCGGGTCAGGCCGGGGGTCTCGTTGCCCTGCCGGTCCACGATGCGGAAGCTCTTGTTCAGCACGTAGCCCTTGCGCTGCCCCATGCAGCCCGTCAGGTGCAGGTCAGCGTACACGTCCCGGTAGATGTCGTAGAGCGGCACGCGGTTGGGATAGTCCACGTTGATGGCCTGCTGCCACGCCGCCCGCCAGGCGCGGATGTCCTTCTTCGTCAGCGCCTCGGTCTGCAGTTGCAGGTTGACGGACAGCTGCGTCACCCGTTTCAGTTCCCCGGGGTCGCCCAGGTCTATCCGGCCGATGCGCACCGGGTTCTGCTTTCGGTTGTTCTTTCTTGCCATAGTCGTTTACCAAATGTAATGGTTCTTTTGCGCCGACCCGTAGCGGACCGGGTTGTTGCAGTCCTCTTCCCCGTCCGGGCCCTCCAGCAGGGGGATGTCCGGCGTGACACGCCCCGCCTGGATGTCCTTCAGGTAGTCCAGGGCGGCCTTGTAACGTTCCTCCCGCACCTCCGAGCCCATCCGCTGGGGCAGGGCGGCCACCATGTGCCAGAGGGCGATGTCCACGGCGCAGCCCACGAGTTCCTGGTCGCGGTCGTCACCTTCGGCCGCAAAGGCTTTCTCAATGTCGTATCGTCCCCGCAGGGCCGAGGCGATGCGTGCCAACGCCCGTTTCTCCGCCGCCACGCGGTTTTCCTCCTGGCTCTGCTGCATGATCTTCAGGGCTTCGCTGCCCACCTGTATGTAATCTTTTTCCGTGATGAACATTGTGATAGCGATTAGTGGTTAATGGAAAGCCCCGCATATCCGTCCCGGACGGCAGGGCAAGATTGTTCTCTCTTGGATAAAAAATAAATCACTCCTTTCCCTTGAAAAGCCCGGAAATGGCCTTCACGAGGTCGTAGAACCCGCAGGCGGACAATCCGGAAGCCACACCAGCCAGCAAGGCCTGCCACCAGAGGTAGCCGTCCATGAAGCCGGCCAGTTGCAACCCCCACGCGAGCAGGGATGCCAGGATGCCGATGCCCACGGAGCTGAGGATTTTACACCAATCGTGCTCCCCGATGTACGGCACGAGCTTGGCCAGCTGGGTGCCCAGCAGCGACACCAAGGCCGTGATGCCCGCAAAGGTGGTCAGGCCAACCGTGTCCGGGTTGTCCGCAACGCCCGATGCCTGGGCAAACACACATGTTACACACAAGAGCGTAAAGCTCAACAATAAGGTCAATCGTCTCATAACTGATAATTGTTTAAGTGGTTAATAATTGGGGTTGGTTCTTCATTCTTGATTTGCTTACCACGCCTGCCCCGGCGGCTCCCTCAGCCCCATGCGCGGCGTGAAGTGTTCCTCGCGCACCTGCTTCTGGAGCTTGTAGATGGCCCCCTCGTCCGCGTCCGGGCCGTCGTCGTGTGCCCGGCTGCCCCGCTCGAAGGCCAGGGTCTGCTCGATGCCGGTGCGCATGTCGGTGTCGTTGCGGAGCTTCTCGTTGTACCACACCAGGCCTCGCTCCCACAGCGGGCTGACGGCCTCGATGCGGGCGAACTTGTCCGGCTTCTTGCGCCTGTCCGGCATGACGGGGACGATGTAGCCCCGCTGCGCCCCCTCGCGCTCGAACTCGTCCAGGATGGTGTCCTGCATGAAGTTGGCCTCCATGTAGACGGCGACGGCGGCATCCTCCGGCAGGGAGGCCCAGAGGTCGTAGACCCAGCGCACCAGCTCGCCCACGCTGCATTGGCGGACGAAGGCCCGCAGGCAGTGCAGCTCCGTGGGCTTGGCGGACTTCAGCCCGGGGCGGGGCCGTCCCCACAGCTTGGCCGCCTTGTAGTCGTTCTTGGTGCTGTCCTTGAAGGAGGGGTCTATGTAGAGCACCAGGCTCTCGTAGTGGCGCGGGCGGAGCATCCGCTTGAACTGGATCCAACGTTCCTGGAACACCGCCCCCTCGGTGACGGGGTTGTGCATGTATTCCTTCTGGAAGGAGCGGTAGCCCATGAACTGCTCGCGGCTGCGCAGCATCTCCAGCGTGTAGCACTCCGGCCAGGCGGGCGTGCCGTCCGGCTGGATGGCATAGACGGTGCTGGTCCAGACGGTGTCGCTGTCGATGATGCGCTGCAGGACGCTGTTCTTGCTGATGAGGTTGCCCACCATGATGAACCGCCCTTCCTTGCCGCCGAAGCAGCCGAACAGGGCTTCCTTGACCCAGCGCGTCATCTCGCGGACGCGGGCCTCGCTGCGGCACATCTCGTCGTCGTCCAGGTCGTCCACCACGATGTAGTCCGGACGCTTGTCGCGGAAGCGCAGGCCGCGCGGCGACTGGCCGCGCCCCCGGCTGAAGAAGGCGCACTGGTTCGCGGTGCCGCTCGATATGCCTTGCCGCCTCGTTGTGGAACCGGGCGTTGGGGCACTGGCAGTAGTGCGACAGGTAGCGGTGGCAGAAGTAGTCGTAATCCTTCAGGGCGCGGGCGATGTTGGCCCTGCGCTCGGCCTCCGTCTCCGGCTTGCGCACGGAGGTCAGCCGCATCAGCCGCCGGCAATGCTCCTCCCAGCGTTTCAGCGCCTCCTTCTTCTCCTCCGCCGTCATGCCTGCTTGAATTTGATGTTCATGAAGTCGGAGTGCAGGCGGTTGATGAGCGTCACGGCCTTGTCGTCCAGTTCCGGGTAATCGTCCCGGTGCGCCACCAGCCAGTTCTCGAACTCGATGAACGTGTCCACCTGGCTCACCAGGTTGGTGTTCCTGTTGATTTCCCGGAGGCCCTTGGCCGCCTTCACCAACGAGTCCGTCAGCCGGTTGATGCTCTTCTCGTCGGTGCCCGCGCTGTCGATGGCCTCGCCCAGTTTGCGGGAACGGCTTCATACAAGTGCGGAAGCATTACGCAACAATGCGCAACCGCTCCCGCGTTTTTTGCACGCCCGCCGCCCTTGCCGTAAGTTTGCAACGTAATCCTGAAAACAACAGACCGTGGACGTGAAACTCAAAAGAAACAAACCGACCCTCAAGCCCCGCCCGCCCAACGGCACGGCAGGCGGAAAAGAGCAAGAAAACGATTGTTTAACCCGGCTTTTGACACGTGACGCACGAGGCACGGCCAAGTGACGCACGAGGCCGCATCACGTGACGCACGTGGCAGAAGCCATCTGCACAGTAATTTTTATGGCTTATTACAAAGAACAGTACAACGAGAAGAACGACGTGTGGTATCCACAAGCCGTGACCGTGGGCAAGCCCATCGAAACGAAGAAAATCGCGCAGCGGTTGGCGCAAATATCGACCGTGAGTTATGCCGACGTGGTGGCCGTCCTGGCCGAGATGCCGGGCGTGATGGCCGACTATATGAGCCAAGGCAAATCCGTCCGCCTTGATGGCTTGGGCACTTTCCGATACGTGCTGGACACGGACGGCGTGGCCACCCGCGAGGAAATGGATTTCCAGAAGCAACTGAAGGCCGTCCGCGTGCGCTTCATCCCCCAGCGCGAGGGCGCCGTCACCAAGGGCGGCACGGCCACCCGCTCGCTCGTGCCCTCGGGCATCGAGTGGCTGAAGTACGACGGGCAGGCCGCCTCCGAAGGCTCCGGCACCCAAGAGCCCGGCGGCGAACCGGGGTCGGGCGATGATGGCTCC
>CASEYC010000060.1 GCA_949292025.1 uncultured Bacteroides sp.
CCCCACGGCGACGCCTCCATCGGCGACGCGCTGGTGCAGCTGGGGCAGAAAGACCTGCTCATCGACTGCCAGGGTAACTGGGGAAACATCCTGACGGGCGACAGCGCCGCCGCTCCCCGTTACATCGAAGCCCGCCTCTCAAAGTTTGCCCTCGACGTGGTGTTCAACCCCAAGACCACCGAGTGGAAGCTGTCCTACGACGGCCGCAATCGCGAGCCGGTCACCCTGCCCGTCAAGTTCCCCCTGCTGCTGGTGCAGGGCGTGGAAGGCATTGCCGTCGGCCTGTCGTCCAAGATCCTGCCGCACAACTTCAACGAGCTGTGCGACGCCGCCGTCAGCTACCTGCATGGCGAGGACTTCCGCCTCTATCCCGACTTCCAGACGGGGGGCAGCATCGACGTGTCGAAGTACAACGACGGTGAACGCGGCGGTTCGGTGCGCGTCCGCTCGCGCATCGAGAAGGTGGACAACAAGACGCTGGCCGTCCGCGAGATACCCTACGGCAAGACCGTGGCCAGCGTGTGCGACTCCATCGTGAAGGCCAGCGAGAAGGGCAAAATCAAGATACGCAAGGTGGAAGACCTGACATCGGGCAACGTCGAGATACTGGTGCACCTGACGCCCGGCACGTCGTCGGACAAGACCATCGACGCTCTCTATGCCTTCACCGACTGCGAGGTGAGCATCTCGCCCAACTGCTGCGTCATCGACGACCGCAAGCCCCACTTCCTCACCGTCAGCGACGTGCTGCGCAAGTCCGTGGACAACACACGCGACCTGCTGCGCCGCGAACTGGAGATACACCGCGACGAGGTGCGCGAAAGCCTGCACTTCGCCTCGCTCGAAAAGATATTCATCGAAGAACGCATCTACAAGGACAAGGAATTCGAACAGGCTCCGACCATGGACGCCGCCTGCGAGCACATCGACCTGCGCCTGACGCCCTACTATCCGCAGTTCATTCGCGAGGTGACGAAGGATGATATCCTCCGCCTGATGGAAATCAAGATGGCCCGCATCCTGAAGTTCAACTCCGACAAGGCCGAGGAGCAGATAGCCCGCATGAAGGCCGACATTGAGGAGACCGAACGCCATCTGGCCAATCTCGTGGAATATACCGTCAACTGGTTCCGCATGCTCAAGGAGAAGTACGGAAAGAACTTCCCCCGCCGCACGGAGCTGCGCAACTTCGACACCATCGACTCCACCAAGGTCATCGAGGCCAACGAGAAGCTCTACATCAACCGCGAGGAAGGCTTCATCGGCACCAGCCTGAAGAAGGACGAATTCCTGGCCAACTGCTCGAACCTGGACGACGTCATCCTCTTCTTCCGCGACGGCCGCTACCTCATCACGCCCGTGGCCGACAAGAAGTTCGTGGGCAAGAACATCCTCTACGCCAACGTCTTCAAGAAGAACGACAAGCGCACCATCTACAACGTGTGCTACCGCGACGGCAAGAACGGGACAACCTACATCAAGCGCTTTGCCGTAACGTCCATCATCCGCGACCGCGAGTACGACGTGACGCAGGGCACACCCGAATCCAAGATCACCTACTTCAGCGCCAACCCCAACGGTGAGGCCGAAATCATCAAGGTGACCCTGAAACCCAACCCGCGCATCCGCAAAATCATCTTCGAAGAAGACTTCAGCCAGATAGGCATCAAGGGACGTCAGGCCATCGGCAACATCCTGACGCGCAACCCGGTCCACAAAATCACGCTGAAGCAGCGCGGCGGCTCCACGCTGGGCGGACGCAAGGTGTGGTTCGACCGCGACGTGCTGCGCCTCAACTACGACGGACGCGGCGAATACCTGGGTGAATACCAAAGCGACGAACTCATCCTCGTCGTCCTGAACAACGGCGAATTCTACACCACCAACTTCGACGTGAACAACCACTACGAAGACGGCATCCGCATCATGGAGAAATTCGACCCGAATAAAGTTTGGACCGCCGTGCTCTACGATGCCGACCAGCAGAACTACCCCTACATCAAACGCTTCTGCTTCGAGTCGAGCAGCCGCAAGCAGAACTACCTGGGCGACAACCGGAACAGCAAGCTCATCCTGCTGACCGACGAATGCTACCCCCGCCTGGAAGTCGTATTCGGCGGGCACGACAGCTTCCGCGATCCGATGATTGTCGAGGCCGACGAGTTCATCGCCGTCAAGGGCTTCAAGGCCAAGGGCAAACGACTGACGACCTACGCCATCGATACCATCAACGAACTGGAACCAACCCGCCAGCCCGAACCGCAACCCGCCGCCGACGAGCCCGAAGAAGAGCCCGAAAACCTGGACCCCGACCAGGACAAGAGCGAAGGCGACATCCTGGACGAACTGACGGGACAAATGAAACTGTTCTGACGTATGAAAAGCTATTTGAATGAACTGAGATGATGAACCATAAACTGACAGGAATCATGGCAGGCCTGCTCCTGACCGCCGGCAGCCTGACGGCACAGACACCCGCAGATTCCATCATGCTGAACGATCCGACCCGCTACGCCACCCGCGCCACCCTCTACGGCGTGGGTGCGGCCAACATGTACGACACCTACCTGTCGCCACAGGAGTATCGGGGCATTGAATTCCGTCTCTCCCGAGAAAGCATGCGCATGACCCGCTGGGCCGACGGAAACCTTTCGCGCCAAAGTTTCTTTCAGGGCTACGTGAACTACACCCATAACCACGTGGACAACAACAATACCCTCTCCGCCCTGCTCAACTGGAACTACGGCCTGCATTACCACTTCCGCCTGACCGACCACTTCCGTCTGCTGGCCGGCGGACTGGCCGACCTGAACGGCGGCTTCGTCTACAACCTGCACAACGGCAACAATCCGGCTTCAGCCCGTGCCTACGTCAACCTCGACGCTTCCGTCATGGCCATCTGGGACCTGCGCATCAAGCGTTACCCCATCACCCTGCGCTATCAGGCCAATCTGCCTGTCATGGGCGTGATGTTCTCGCCCCACTACGGGCAGTCCTACTACGAAATCTTCTCGCTGGGCCATGCCGACGGTGTGGTGCGTTTCACCTCGCTCCACAACCAGCCCTCCCTGCGCCAGATGCTCACCGCCGACCTGCCCGTAGGACGGATGAAGATGCGCCTGGCCTACGTATGGGACGCCCAGCAGTCCAGTATCAACAACCTGCGGACACACGCCTATTCGCATGTATTCATGGTAGGCTTCGTCAAGGAATTCTACCTGCTTCCTAACAAGAAAAAGCAAACCTTATGAAACAATCGGTCTTCTTCCTGAAATACATTTTACTTCTCATCCTTCCGATACTGCTCTTCCACAGCTGCATCCGTGAAGAAGAATTCGACAATACCCCTCAGGACAACTTCGAAGCCCTCTGGAAAATCATCGACGAGCAATACTGCTTCCTGGACTACAAACAGATAGACTGGGACGCCATCCGCGACAAATACCAGCCACTGATTACCCCCGACATGAGCAATGACGGC
>CASEYC010000061.1 GCA_949292025.1 uncultured Bacteroides sp.
CAGCACCATCACGGATGGGAAAATCGCCAGGATTAGAAAGAAAATCAATGCCAGGCCCAAGGAAAAACTGAATTTCCAAACATCGGCTGAATGCTTTTTCAAAAATATTTCGTAATGTTGCACTTGCTGGTTGACTCTGCCGTGCTTACCATAGAAAATAATATCCGGCTTTACTGATGCAGGATAGAAAAGAAGTTGTATCTTTGTGCCGTAATGCCCGTATCGGGTAGTTTTAATTGCTTATGAAGCCTTTTGTCCGGGTGCGGATAGAGGGCTTCTTTCTTTTGCCGTGGTAGCAATGTGGTAGCAAATGGGCGTGGTAGCAATAAAAGAAAAATGCTAAATAGCTGTTTATTAGCTACTTAGCATTTAGAGTTGTGGTGCCACCAGGAATCGAACCGGGGACACAAGGATTTTCAGTCCTTTGCTCTACCAACTGAGCTATGGCACCGTTGTTTCTCGTTTGCGGGTGCAAAGGTATGTACTTTTTTTGAATGCTGCAAACTTTTCGAGAAAAAAGTGCAAAAAAAAATGCCGTTTTTATGAGAAACGGCATTTTTCAGTGTTTTGAGAGGGGGCAATTAGTCGATATTCGGGTTGATGCTGTGCCAATCCTTGATAGCGGGCAGCACACCCATCTCGATAACTTCGTCACGCAGCGTGCAGAGGTGAGCATAGCTCTTCTTCAGGTCTTCCATTTCCTCGGGAGTACCGATAACCTCTTCGTAAGCGCAACCGTTCTTCGTGATGGTTACTTCCATGGCCATCATGATGTGGTCGAAGCCCTGGAAAGAGCAATAACGACCGGCAGGCCAGTTGAAAGGTTTGCCACCCATAGCGGCAGCGATCATCTCTACAGACACGTAAGCCGGGCTTTGGAAAGAGGAACGGCCACGCAGAGCGATGATGTTGGAACCGCCCTTCGTTACTTTTTGCTGGATTTCTGCCCACTGCTCCTTCGTCAGTTCGGGAGTGCCGATGATGTCCATCAGAGGCTTGCCGTCAACGGTTGCCGTGGAAGCGAATACAGCCATCTGCTCGCCGTGACCGCCGTAGGTGCGGCAGTTCTGAATCTTGTCGGGGCACATATTGAAGTGCTTGGCCAGTTCGCTGCGCAGACGGGTGCTGTCCAAAGCGGCCAACGTAGTAACCTGGCTGGGCTTCAAGCCAGAGTAAAGCAGCGTGATCAAACCGGTGATGTCAGCCGGGTTGAAGATAACTACTACGTGCTTCACATCCGGGCAGTAAGCCTTCAAGTTCTTACCCAGCTCTTCAGCGATGGCTGCATTGCCTTTCAGCAGGTCTTCACGCGTCATGCCGGCCTTGCGGGCTGCACCACCCGAAGAGATAACGTATTTGGCGTCGGTCAAGGCTTCCTTGATGTCAGAAGTGAAAGTCAGGTTCACTCCCTCGAAGCCGCAGTGGAACATTTCCTCGGCAACACCTTCCAGGCCCGGAGCATAGGGGTCATACAGGCAGATGTTCGGAGTCAGGTGCATCATAATGGCTGTCTGAGCCATGTTAGAACCAATCATGCCGGCTGCACCGACAATTGTCAATTTGTCATTTGTAAGAAATTCCATAACGATTATAATTTAAAAGTTGGATAATAATATGTCTTGTTCTTGTTATGATGCTGCAAAGATAATCCTTTCTTGCGAAATTTGTTCAGTCGGAATGGTTATATTTTATTGCAGAAAGTTATCTTACATATATGATTTACGCTATCTTTGCCCGAAAATTAGGAGATTATGGAAATCAAATTAGGAAGATTCAATACGCTGAAGGTCGTGAAAGAAGTCAATTTCGGCCTTTACCTGGACGGGGGCGAGGAAGGGGAAATCCTGTTGCCTGCCCGTTATGTGCCCCAAGGTTGCAAGCCGGGCGACGAACTGAACGTGTTTATATACCTTGACAACGAAGAGCGCCTGGTGGCCACCACCCAACCCCCGTTGGCACAAGTGGGCGAATTTGCCTGCCTGGAAGTGGCGTGGGTCAATCAATACGGTGCCTTCCTGAACTGGGGACTGATGAAGGACCTCTTTGTCCCCTTCCGCGAGCAAAAGAGCAAAATGGAGGTGGGCAGACGATACGTGGTCCACGTCCACCTGGATGAAGAGAGTTTCCGCATCATGGCTTCGGCCAAAGTGGAGCATTACCTGTCGAAGGAGAAACCCACGTACCAACCCGGAGACCAAGTCAGCCTGCTGGTGTGGCAAAAGACCAACCTGGGTTTCAAGGCCATTGTGGACAACCGTTACAGCGGCTTGCTGTATGAGAACGAACTGTTCCGCCCCCTGCAAACCGGACAGCGCGTGGAAGGCTACGTGAAACAAGTGCGCGAAGACGGAAAGATAGACCTCACCCTCCAAAAAACCGGACGGGCTCATGTCGAAGACTTCGCCACCACCCTGCTGGAGCATATCCGCACCAACGGAGGGCATACCCATCTGAACGACAAAAGCCCGGCCGATGAAATCTATGGCCTGTTCGGCATCAGCAAAAAGACATTCAAGAAAGCCATAGGCGACCTCTACAAGAAACGGCTGATAACCCTGGATGAGGACGGGCTGACACTGGTGCAATAACCCGCCTCATCCGCTCCGGAGCATTATTCTATCGGTATGCCCTGATAGAAGTCCAATATCTTCATGCGGAACTGGTATTCGTACTTGGCCTGCAACTCGTCGCCCTGCGCCTTCACCAGGTTTTGCTTGGCCTCGTTATATTCCACGGCATTGGCCTGCCCGCATTCATATTTCTTGCGGGTCAGCCGGAAAGCCTCGTCGTTGGCCTCGGTGGCAACCTGGCTGCTGTGATACTTGCTGATGGCTGCGGCGGCATTGTACCACGCCTGCTGGATTTCCTTGTACAACGTCTTCTTGGCATCGTCCAACTGCAAGGCATAGTTGTCCCGTTGCAGACGGGCCGTGCGGACCCTGTTGCGCGTAGACAACCGGTTGAACAGAGGGACACTGAGGCTGAAGCCCACATACTTGCTGAAGTTGTCCTGCATCTGCTGCTTGAACGTGCGGTTGATGGTCGAATAATAGCTTGTACCAATGCTGCCGTTCAGGCTGAGCTGCGGATAATAGGCACTTTGCGCGATGCGGATGCTGTGCAGGCTGCCCTCCAGCCGATATTTGGCGGCCTGTATGGAAGGCTTGTCCGCCAAGGCTATCTGGTAAATCTCGTCAGGCGGCGTCAAGGAAGCCTCCTCCACCTTGCCCCCCGGCTCTTCCACCAAGAACCCTTCCGGCGTGTCCAGCTCGATGAGTTGCGTCAAGTCCAGGACAGACAGGCGGTAATCGTTATCCGTCTGCACCACGCTCAGTTCGTCCTGGGCCACGCGGGCTTTGGCCTCTGCCACTTCCGAGGGTGAAGCCTTGCCCACCTCCGCCAGGCGGCTGATGCGCTCATACTGCTCGCGGCTCAAATCGGCCTGCCCGACAGCCACCTCGTGCAACTCCAGGTTGAAAAGCACTTGCAGGTAGACCGAAGCGATGTTGATGGCCAGGTCTTCCTTGGCCTTGGCAAGGTCGGCCAGCGAAGCCTTCAGGTTCAACTTGGCCAACGCATACTCATTGGGAATCTGCATGCCGGTGAAGAGGGGGATGCCCGCGTTGAGCGAGAAGTTGGTCGTATTGTTATTCGTATTGACGTACACCGTGTTGTATTCGCCGGTTTCCTCATCGGCCACGGCGGTCTGCGAACGTCCCCAGCTCCAGCCCTGCCCGGCACTTCCATTCAGCGACGGCAGGCGTGCCCATTTGGCGGTATTCACCTCCACGCGGCTCTGCTCGGCCTGGTTGGCGGTCTGGCGGATGCTGACATTATGTTCGATGGCATAGTCGATGCAACGCTTCAACGACCACCGCTCTTGCCCCCGGGCCGTGCCGACCATTGCCAAGGCCAGCAAAGCCATCAGGCCCTTCTTGTATATGCTATATCTGTTCATCTGATTTTGCGACTAAAGGTTATCCTTATAATTCCTTCTGACCGTTACGGATTTTGTCTTGCACGGTGATTCCGCCCTTCACGGCAATGCGGATGCCGTCACTCATGCCCACCTCCACGGGGCGACGCTCAAACTGCTGCCCGTGTATGCTGTCCGTCAGCACATAGACAAAGGTCGAATCCCCGCTGAACTCCACGGCGCCCTCGGGAATGGCCAACGTGGACTTTGCCCGCTCCAGGACGATTTCCGCATTGGCCGAATAGCCCGAACGGATGACCACCGTGTCCGGCACCACCAAGGCTGCCTTTATCTCGAACTGGTTGGCCCCGTTTTCTTCCGTCGCCTTCGGGGCGATATATTCCAGCGAGGCGTCAAACGACAGGTCTTGCAGAGCGCCGATGGTAATCTTCACCGGCATCCCCTCGTGCACGCGGCCCACTTCCGTCTCGTCGATATTGCCCCGGAAGATAAGGTCGTTCATGTCGGCCACGGTGGCGATGGTGGTACCATCGTTCATGGTGTTGGCCATGATGACCGAGTTTCCCACCTTGACCGGCACGTCCAATATCAGCCCCTCGATGGTGCTGCGGATAAGGGTGCTGCTGATGTCGGCACTGCTCTGCGTGATGCCGTCGCGCACGATGTCCCGGTTGTCCCGCGCCGCCTGAAGTTCCTCTCGGGCCTGCTGAAGCTCCACACGGCCTTTTTCATACTCCTCGTTGCTGATCAGCCCGTCCTTGTGCAAGGCTTCCAGGCGGGTAAAGTCCGTTTCGGCCTGCGCGCCATTGATTTCCGCCAGGCGCACGCGGCTCTCGGCGCTGTTCAGCGTGCCCAGTTCGGGGATGACCTTCACCTTGGCGATGACCTCGCCTTTCTTCACCGTCTGGCCGGCCTCCTTATACAATTCGTCGATGATGCCCGAAATCTGGGGCTTGATGAGGACTTCGTCGCGCGGCTCCACCTTGCCAGTAGCCACGGTGGTCTTCTCCAGGTCGGTTATTTCCGGCGTGGCCAGGTTATAGACAGTGACTTCCGGGAGTGACTTTTGCCACAGGAAGACGAACGTCCAGACGAAAATGGCGGCTACAGCCACCAAGATTCCGATTTTCAAATACTTCTTGGTTTTCATACGTTCTTATACTTATTTATTGTTATTGATTTGCTGTCCTATTCCGCTTCCGCCTTGCCTTCGCCTGCAAAGAGTTGCACTCTCCCGGCGTTACAACGGCGATGTAACGGCGTTACAACGTGGTTCCAACGGCGGTGGAACTCAGTTCCAACGGCGGTGGAACCCAGTTCCAGTGGCGGTGGAACCCGGTTCCAGTGGCGGTGGAACCGGGCTCCTCCCCCGGCTGCCTATTCATCACGTATCGCTTCTATCGGTTTGATGGCCATGGCACGATAGGCAGGAGCCAACCCCGCCAACAATCCGAGGGCAATGACCAGCAGGCAAGTGCCCACCGCCATGCCGAAGCCCACCTGGTAGTGCGTCTCCACCACGCCGGACGGATTGGCCGCCTTCTCCATCACGTTGAGGACAAAGACGCCGAACGAAATGCCCGCCATGCCAGCCACGGTGGTCAGCACCATGCTCTCGCTCAATATCTGTTGCAGGATGTCCCGCGGGCGGGCGCCGATGGCGCGGCGGATGCCTATCTCGGTGGTACGTTCCTTGACAGTGACCATCATGATGTTGCTCACGCCGATGGCCCCGGCCAGCAAGGTGCCCAGTCCCACCATCCACGTGAGGAAGCGGACGCCTGTCATCAGCGTGTCCATCATGCTGAACATGGCTTCCAGATCCAGCATCATCACCGCCTGCTTGTCCGTGGGGCTGATGTAGTGCGCCTCTTTGATGCGGCGCTCCACTTCGGGCTTCACGTCCTTCACCTTCACGCCAGGCTCCATGGTGAAGCAGACCACATGCACCTTGTTGCCCAGGTTGTACATCTTCTGCATCGTGGTGTAGGGCAAGGTGACGGCTTCCGAAGCCTGTCCCTGGATGTTGACGTTGCCCTCGCTGCTGCACATGCCGATGACCTGATAGTAGACACTGTCCACCTGTATATACTTGCCGCACGGGTCGCCCCCGTCCTTGAAGATGCTCTCGTAGACGCGCTTTCCGATGACGCACACCTTGCGCCCTTCGCGGATGTCCACATCGTTGATGAAGCGGCCGTAGGCCATCTCCTGATGCTCCAGCAATTCGTAATTGGGGTACAGCCCGCGCACGTTGCACTCATATTTGTTGCCCTCGTACACCGTCTGTTTGCCCCACAGGGAGATGCTCGGCGTAGCCATGGCCACGCCCGGCACACCGGCCACGCGCTCCACGTCGTCTATCTCCAAATCCCACCAACGTCCCTTGCGGAAGCCCTTGTACGGCTCGTTGGTCTTGCTCGAAATGACGAAGCCGGAGTTGGTGGCAAACCCCTCGAACTGCTGCTGCAATTCCTCCTGCAAGCCTCTGCCGCCCCCGCTCAGGGCCACCAGCATGAAGATGCCCCAGAAGACACCGAAGGCCGTCAGCAGGCTGCGCGTCTTGTTGCGGGTGATGGTGACGAGGATTTCCTCGAATGTATCTTTATCTATTTTCATCCGTATTCTGTGTGATTAATGGTTAGTGAACACTAAACGCTCATGAGCGCCTCTATCGGCCGTATCTTCGTGGCCTTCCTTGCCGGGAACAATCCCGCCAGCGTGCCCGCCACGATGAGCGTCACCGTAGCCTGGATGGCGATGCCGATGTCCACCGTGGGGTCGCTGAACATCTTGGCCTCGAACAAGCCCGCATCCACCGTCTGGCTGCCGAAGGCCGCATCCATCCATTCCGTGGCGGCGATGCCTGCCACCATCCCCACATAGCCGAAGACGGTGGTGATGACCACGCTCTCCACGATGATGAGCCACAGGATGCTGCGGGGTTTGGCGCCCAACGCCTTGCGGATGCCGAACTCGTGGGTGCGCTCGCGGACGGTGATGAGCATGATGTTGCTGACGCCCACAATGCCGCTCAGCAGGGTGAAGATGCCGATGACCCAGATGGCCGTGCGCAGGATGCCCATGGCGGCCATGGTCTGCAGGTAGCTGGTGAAGCGGTTCCACAGCCATATCGCGCCGTCGTCCGTGGGGTCAAAGCGGTGGTTTGCCCCGATGACCCGCCGATAGTCTTCTTCAAACTGCTCGTTGCTCTCCTCCGTAGTCAAGCCTTTCGTGGTGAAGATGATGCTGTTCAGGTCATTGCCCTTGTTGTAGATGGCCTGCAGGGTGCTGAAGGGGATGAAGGCCGAACTGGGTTCGCTGCTGCCCTCGTCGTCGTAGATGCCCACCACCTGGTAGGCCACTCCTCCGGCGTTGACAAACTTGCCCAGCGGGTCGGTATGCGTCTTGCCGAAGAGCACGTCGGCCGACTTGCGGTGCAGGATGATGGACTTCCGCCGCTCGCGGATGTCCGTTTGGTTGACGAAGCGTCCTTCCACCACCTTCACGGCTTCCACCTCCGGGTAATTGGGATGCACGCCGTTCAAGGAGAGATTGACGTACTCCGGCCCATAACTGATGTCTGTCGATGCCTGGTAGAGGGTGGCACCGGCACTCTCCACGCGGTCGGTGAAGAAGGTTTCCGTGTCCTCCAGGTCGCGGTTGTCCAAGTCAATGGAACGGCCTTCCTTCAGCCCGTCGTAGGGCTTGGTGGTCCATCCGCCCCACACACGGACAGAGTTCAACGCCCGTTCGCCCGAGCTTTCCTCGAAGGCGTGGATGATGCCGTTGCCCGCCCCAAGCAACACGATGAGCATGAAGATGCCCCAGGCCACGGCAAACCCCGTCAAGAACGTGCGGAGCTTGTTGCGCCGTATGGTGCCATAGATTTCTTGCCAAAGGTCGATCATTTCATCAGCCCTCCCTGGCCGAATGGCGAAGCGTCGTGTTTCAGGTTCTCCTCAATGCTGCCGATAATGCCATCCTTGATGTGGATGATTTTGTCCGTCTGGTTGGCCACGCCGCTTTCGTGGGTGACCACGACGATGGTCATGCCCGTCTGGTGCAGGTCCTTGAGGATTTGCATCACCTCCACGGACGTCTTGCTGTCCAAGGCGCCGGTGGGTTCGTCCGCAAGGATGATTTGAGGCCGGGTGATGAGGGCGCGGGCGATGGCCACACGCTGCTTCTGTCCGCCGGACATCTCGTTGGGCATGTGGTGCGCCCAGTCTTTCAGTCCCAGGCGGTCCAAGTACTCCAAAGCCAGGGCATTGCGTTTCTTTCGCCCCACTCCCTGGTAGAAGAGGGGTAAAGCCACGTTCTCCACAGCGTTCTTGAAGGAGATGAGGTTGAACGACTGGAAGATGAAACCAATCATGCGGTTACGGTATTCGGCAGCCTTGTTCTCGCTCAATCCCTTGATGAGCGTGCCGTTCAGGTAGTACTCGCCCGTGTCATAGTTGTCCAATATACCTAATATATTAAGTAAGGTGGACTTTCCCGAGCCGGACGCGCCCATGATGGAGACAAACTCCCCTTTCTCGATATGGAGGTTGATGCCTTTCAGCACATGCAGGGGCGCACCGTTGTAGTAGGTCTTGTTAATGTCTTTTAAACGTATCACTGTTTCTGTGGTTTTGGGTCTCTAAAATCGTTATTTTTCCCTATTAGACGCTGCAATGTTACGAAAAGTTGCAGTAGAAGTGAAATTTTTTGGGGAAAGATTTTGCCGTCTCATTTAGTTTTGTGACTTTTGTAACCAATTACGAACAACAAAACCCTTTAAAAACAAAATCTATCATGAACTCAAACATGGAGAAGCCCTATGTAGTGGGCATTGATATTGGTGGTACGAACACTGTTTTCGGCGTAGTAGACGCACGTGGTACAATCATTGCAAGCGGTTCAATCAAGACCGGCGCTTATCCTGACGTGGATGAATATGTGGACGCCGTATGCAAGAACCTGTTGCCCCTGATCGTGGCCAACGGTGGTTCGGACAAGATAAAGGGCATCGGCATCGGTGCACCTAATGGTAACTATTACAGCGGAACCATCGAGTTCGCGCCCAACCTCCCTTGGAAAGGCATCATCTCGCTGGCCGCTATGTTTGAAGAACGCCTGGGCATCCCCACGGCACTGACCAACGACGCCAACGCCGCCGCCATCGGCGAGATGACCTACGGCGCAGCACGCGGCATGAAGGATTTCATCATGATCACCCTCGGCACAGGCGTGGGCAGCGGCATCGTCATCAACGGCCAGATGGTTTACGGCCACGATGGCTTTGCCGGCGAACTGGGCCACACCATCATCCGCCGCGAGAACGGACGCCAGTGCGGTTGCGGACGCAAGGGTTGCTTGGAAACCTACTGCTCGGCTACGGGCGTGACCCGCACGGCACGTGAGTTCCTGGCCGCACGCACCGAACCCAGCCTGTTGCGCTCCATCCCGGCCGAGAACATCACTTCGAAAGACGTGTATGATGCAGCCGTGAAGGGCGACAAGCTGGCAAAGGACATCTTCGACTTCACGGGACAAATCCTGGGCGAGGCTTTGGCAGACTTCATCGCCTTCTCCAGCCCCGAGGCCATCATCCTCTTCGGCGGTTTGGCCAAGTCCGGCGATTACATCTTCAAGCCCATCCAGAAGGCTATCGACGAGAACATCCTGACCATCTACAAAGGCAAGACCAAACTGCTGATGTCCGAGCTGAAAGACTCTGATGCAGCCGTATTGGGTGCCAGCGCATTGGGTTGGGAACTGAAAGATATAAGGTAAAAATCCCTCCTTTCTTTATGAAAATCCCCCTCGCGGACGTTCTACCGTGAGGGGGATTCTTTTTATGCCGCCTTCCCAAGCTGGCCCCGGGTTACAAATCTTTCAGCAACACGTTTCCCGCGCTTTTGTAATACTCTTCCTTGGCCTTCATCAACACGACCCACTCGTCATTGTAAGTCTTGTCCTTGTCTATCTTGAAGTCTTCCGAACCGTGTGTATCCAGCCTGTCCAGCAAGACGGCCACATTCAGTTGATTGATGTCCATTGAGGGCTGATAGGCAATCTCCTCGCTCTTCTCATCACTGGCCACCTCGTGGATGAGGTTGATTTCCTGCAATTCGTAAAGGGTGCGGTGGGCCAACTGGATAGGTATCTGGCACTCTTCGGAGATGGATTGGGCATTATAAGGCGGCTCATTCCGCGCAAACCGCTTGGTGATGAGCGACATGACGAGGATGGACACGAACTCGCGGTAGCGGTGGCTGATGTTGCGCGTGTCCTTGTCGAAACTGAAGTTGCGGATATTCTGGCTGGCATACGTCAGCTGGGCGCCAAAGAGGCAGATGGTCCACGAAATCTGGAGCCACAGCAGGAACAGGGGCAAGGCGGCAAAGCTGCCGTAGATGGCGTTGTAGCGCGACACCCACAACTGCCCGCTGATGTAGAGGAACTGGAAAGCCTGATGGGCAGACCCTGCCAAAATGCCTGACACCAGCGCGTGGCGGAACTTCACCTTCGTATTAGGCATGAAGATATACAATCCCGTGAACATGAACCAAGTCAAGGCAAAGGGTATCAGCCGTATCATAAACTTGCCCAAAGGAGCCAGCAAGGTATAATCCTCCACGTGCTTCAGGGCTGTGCTCATGTAGATGGAAAGACCGCCGGACATCACCAGCAGCAGAGGAATGAGCAACAGCATGGAGGAATAATCCGTGATTTTGCGGTACATGCTCCGCGCCTTCTTCACCTGCCAGATGCGGTTGAAGGTGATTTCCAGGCTGTTCACCAAGTTCAGCACCGTCCAAAACAACAAGATGAGACCCACGCCGATGAACACGCCGCTCTTGGTTTCCGACAGATAGGAATTGACGAATTGCAGGATTACCTCCACCGCCTCCGCCTGTCCCCCGAAAGTCGCCATGATTTGCTCCCGGATGATGTCGTCGAAGCCGAAGCCACGGGCAATGGCAAAGACGATGGCAAGGATGGGCACAATGGCCAGCAAGGTGCTGTAGGTCAACGCCGAAGCCTTGTTGACCAGACGGTCTTGCGTGAAGCGGTTGACACAAAGATAGACGCTCTTGATGACATTGTAGGCGGAGAAAGTCGTCTTGGTGACCTCGTCCTCCGTGATGCGCCAGATGTCGTATGTCAGAAATTTCCAAAGGGCTGCGATACGCTGGTTCATAGTTATGATGAATGAAGAATGATAAAAAGAAGCAGCCGGCCTATAAGCCGGGTTCTGTCTCCCGTGGAAGCCACGGGATGCCTGTCATTTATCTCGTCCGCCTGTCACCAGGCGGCTTTAGCGGTCTACCCTCCGACATGGAGCGAGCAACTCTCATAAGACGCCGGTTTACATGACCTTACAACTCCCAAGACGCACAGCCCTTGTGTCGCCACAAGACTGGTGGGCTCTTACCCCGCCTTCTCACCCTTACCGCCGGATTGCTCCGGAGGCGGTTCTTTTCTTCTGCGTTACTCCACCCTCGCGGACAGCTTTCTGTTAGGAAGTGGGATGCTCTGCGTTGCCCGGACTTTCCTCCCACGCAAGATGCGCAAGCGACAGGCCGACCGACTGCTTCTTCGGGCACAAAGGTACGAAAAACAAAACGTTGTGGCAAAGTTTTGCCTTTATTCCTTCAATTCTTTTTTTCTTCTTGATTTTTTAATAAATTTGTAACGTGAAATGCCTATTTTCGTAGCAAATTTTAGTCATTGGACATGTATTCTACTGATACTCTTACAGATGAAAGGACGTTGGTTCTCCGCCTGATTGACGGTGACAAAGAGGCGTTTTGCGAGCTATATGCTGCCTACAAAAGCCGTCTGCTCTATTTCGCGATGCGCTTTCTAAAGTCGCGCGAATATGCTGAAGACATTTTTCAAGACACCTTCGCCGCAATCTGGCAAGGACGCAGTTTCATCAATCCGGATGCTTCCTTTTCTTCTTACGTGCATACCATCATGCGCAACCGCATCCTGAACCAGTTACGCGACCTTGAGAAACAAGAACAACTACACGCACACATCCTCTCACAAGCAGTAGACTATACCAATGACACCCACCAGACAATTATGCTCAACGACTTGCGCGACCTTATCCGGCAAGCCATGCAACGTCTGACTCCCCGCCAACGCGAGATATTCCAAATGAGCCGCGAACAACAACTTTCCCATCGGGAAATAGCCGAAGCACTTGGGATTTCGGTCTATACGGTCCAAGAGTCCATATCCACCTCCTTGCGCACCCTGCGCGCCTATCTGCAGCAGCATTCTGTCACTGGTGTGGATGCCATTCTCCTGCTTATTTGCCTCCAAGCATTATAAATAATGTTAACACGCCCCCAGTTTCCTTCTTTTCCTGTGTATTCTCATTAATAGCCTGTGGCAAATAACAATCTGCAAAATTGCTTTAAGCTGAGTATAGAATATGAAAGAACAGGAAGAAAAAGGAAAAATATGGAGACGGTATGTGGACGGTTTATACTCCACGAAAGACGTCAAGAAGCTATCCGAACAACTGCGTGAGCCAGGCATCAGCAACCTGCTGACCGAGTTGATGGACGAGGTATGGGAAGAAACTTCCATCAGTCAGCCTGATGATCCTGCCCGACGGGAAGAATATAAGAAAGAAGCACGTAGGTTGCTGAAACGCATCAAGCCTCGCCAACAGATGGCATGGCGCCGGTTCATACGGGTTGCCGCCTCCCTGGCCGCTGTGGTTTGTCTGGCATGGGGTGGTTGGGAGGTCTGGGACACCTATTCCCGCTCCACCATCAACTATGTGGAAATATCCACATCCTATGGCGAACAACGGGACATCCGCCTGCCGGATGGTAGCCAACTGGTCCTCAATGCCTGTTCACACCTCCGCTATCCTGAACAATTTGACGGAGACGAACGCCTGGTCACCTTGGAAGGAGAAGCCTATTTCCATGTATACCCGGATGCCGACCAGCCTTTCCTGGTGGAAACTCCCCATTTCAACGTGCGCGTATTGGGCACTTGCTTCGATGTAAAGTCATACACCTCCGACCGGTTGGCCTCGGTAGATGTAGAGAATGGCAAGGTGCAAGTGGACCTTCCGGACGCCATGATGCGTCTGACTGCCGATGAGCGTGTGCTGATCAATACGGTCTCCGGCGAATACGCCAAACAGCGGGAAGAAGCCGATGTTGCCGTATGGCGCAGAGGCTGCCTGCGTTTCAATCGCACCCCTTTGGCCGATGTAGCCCGCGAACTGGAACGTCGTTATAATTGTCGCATTGTCTTTGCCGATACAGTCGGATATGACAACCTCATCACCGGTCAACACGACAACCAAACTTTGGAAGCCGTATTGCGCTCCATCAAATTTACCAGCGGTATACACTACCGGGCAGAAGGCGACACCATCGTCCTCTATAAATAGGAGAAAACGATAATTTTGCAAAATCATGTTAACCACACCCCAGTATCGGACAAGCTGGGTGTATATATCAATGTGAACCCGGGAAAAATAGTTTTAATGCTAAAAAAGAATGAACCATGAGAAAAGCCCCGACTTGATTCCAACTGAAAAAGCAGGAGCCAGCTCACAGAGCGACCCCTGCCGTAATGTGGACGCATGTCCGTTCATTTCGAGGCGGACGGGCATCGTATCACACCATTACAAGTGTTTGTCTTTAACAATTTATTCAATCATTAAAAACGTGCAAATTTATGGATTATCTTCCTAACGCTGAAAAAAGGAGCAGGAATGTAAACTCATTTTTAGCATTTTTGCTATTTCTATGTGTGATGCTCACACCAGGACGCGTGTGGGCACAAGAAAAATCTGTTACGCTGGACGTGCGCAATGCGAGCGTAGAATCCGTGCTGAAACAGATTGAGAAACAAACTGATTTGACTTTCTTTTATGACCAAGGCATAATGGATGCCTCGCCAACAATCACCCTGCGTGTATCCAACGTATCAATCAAAGCAGCCTTGGACGAAATAGCCCGGCAGACGGGATTGAGTTTCAATAGGGATAATAATACGATAACTGTAGGAAAAGGATCTAAGGCAGATATTTCAAAGAGAGAAGAGGCTATCCGGGGTAAAGTGATAGATGAAACCGGAGAACCATTGATAGGCGTCAATGTTTCTTTGGAAGGAAGTGAAAAAGGGGTCATAACAGATGTCAATGGCAATTATATGTTGACCGATGTTCCTCAAGATGCTGTACTATTGTTTTCTTACATCGGTTATGAAACATTGAAGTTGAAAGCCGATAGTAAGAGATTGAGAGAGGTAATCTTGCATGAAGATTCCGAATTGTTGGATGAAGTTGTGGTAGTGGGATATGGCACACAGCGCAAACGCGACGTTACAACTTCTATTTCTTCTATCCGTGCTTCTGATATAGAAAATGTGGCAGCAACCAGTCTTGAGCAGGCATTGGTGGGACGTATGGCCGGTGTGCAGATTGTACAACCCAACGGAACTCCAGGCTCAGGATTTAATATCAAAGTGCGCGGCGTAGGTACGATTACCGCCGGAAGTTCTCCTTTGTATGTAGTAGACGGCGTGCCTCTGAGTGATGATGTAGGAGATGCTACAGGCATTACTGTTAGCCCGTTGGCTTCTATTGAAACTTCTGATATTGAATCCATCGAGGTATTGAAGGATGCTTCGGCTGCAGCTATTTATGGTTCACGAGGTAGTAATGGTGTTGTTATCATTACTACCAAAAGTGGTCAAGAAGGCAAGCCGGTCATTAAGTATAATGGCTATGCCGGTGCACAAATGGTAACGGACAAGATTGATGTGTTAAACGCATATGAATATGCACAATTGGTGTTCGATGGTCACAACAATGCTTATTATGATCAGTTGAAACTGGCAGGAAAGGCGGATTTGTATAATCCTTATGCTACCAATCAAGAACGTTGGAATATTCTGAAAACTGGTGATATCAATGAAAACCAAGGTTGGATGCTTCCGCCGGAGATTATGCCTTATATCAATGGAGAAGCAGGCTTGGTAGATACAGACTGGCAAGACGAGGTTTTGCGTACTGGATTCGTTACTAAACATAACTTGTCTATCAGTGGAGGCACTAAAGGCGTGAAATATTTGTTGTCAGGTAGCTACCACAACGAAGAGGGTATCGTGATTAATTCTGATTTTACAAAAATGGGATTCCGTGCCAAGGTAGATGTGGAGCATAAGAAATGGAAATTCGGAGGAAACATCAATTTGACCCGAAATGTTTTCGGTTTAGTGAATACGGAAGGCCGCTATGGAGACGATGGCGTTTTATCATTGGCATTGGGCGCAGCTCCTATTTATCCGGTGTATGATGCGGACGGTAATTTCAATTATGACCATAATAATACGAGTTACGGACAGTCGAAATTGAATAACCCGGTAGCTGTGGCCACTTTGATAGAAGACCAAATGGTTTCTATCCAGATGTTGGGTACGGCCTATTTGCAGTATGAGATATTCAAAGGTTTGAAGTATAAGATGCAAGGTAGTTGGAATTACAACAACTATGTACGAGACTATTATCGTCCGGCCGCATTGCCTAACTCAACCAACCGTAGGCCACCTTCGAATCCTACGGCAGAATCGCGTACCAAGAATAAGTACACTTGGGTATGGGAAAACACGCTAACTTACAAGAAAGTGTTCAACAAGAAGCATACCTTGAATGCACTGGCCGGTTGGACAGCACAACGCTATCAGACCAATGCCAATCGCTTGACTGCTACAGATCTGCCTATGAACGACCTGATCCATACCATTCCCAATAATTCTACGGCAACCAAATACGACTCCAATAAAGAAGCTTGGGCGTTGTTGTCGGGTATTGCCCGCGTGCAATATAATTACAGGGATAAGTACTTATTATCGGCAGCCATGCGTGCCGATGGCTCGTCGCGTTTCGGCAAGAACAACCGTTGGGGATATTTCCCGTCAGTGTCGGCTGCTTGGTATCTGACGGAAGAAGAATTCATGAAACCTGTTTCTTCATGGTTGACAAACTTAAAGTTGAGAGCCAGCTGGGGCGTGACGGGTAATATGAGCATTGGCAACTATGCTTCTTATGGCCTGATTTCCGGAGACAATTATGTCTTTGGCGGAGTTTATACGATTGGTTCACGAGAAAGTTCCTTTGGTAATCCCGATTTGGGCTGGGAAAAAACTTCTCAAGTGAATTTAGGTGTTGAATTGGGACTGTGGGATTGGTTGAATATTGAGATGGATATTTATAAAGGACAGACCACGGATATGCTATTGGAAGTTCCAGTAATGGAAGCTTCGGGCTTTTCTACCATTTTGCAAAATATCGGCAAGGTCGAAAACAAGGGCTTGGAACTGACATTGAGTACCAACTGGAATATCGGCCCGGTTCGTTGGACGAATAACTTCAACTATTCTATGAACCGTAACGAAGTGAAATCCTTGGGTGGCCCTACAGAAATGATTACGCAAGCCAATAACGTAATAGACTTCATTACCAAAGTGGGCGAGCCAATCGGTAATTATTACACTTATGTAACCGACGGCGTTTATAAGAACCAAGCTGAAATAGAAACGGATGTAATGAATGGTATTATCGTGCCCAATGCCCAACCCGGTGACTTCCGCTTTAAGAAGTTTGGAAAGGACGATATCATCAATGCAGACGATAAGCAGATTACAGGTAATTATCTGCCAGATTTTACTTATGGTTATTCTACATCTTTGCGATATAAAACTTGGGATTTCAGTCTGGCATTACAAGGTGTGTATGGTAACGAGATTGCAAATATTAACCGTCGTTATCTGGCCAATATGGAAGGAAATGCCAACCAACTCTCCATAGCTAAAGATCGTTGGGTGTCTGAATCGCAACCGGGCAGCGGGGAGGTTTATAGAGCTAACAGAAGTGCAACTGGCATGAACTCCCAAATATCTACTTGGCATATTGAAGATGGTTCCTATATGCGCATTCGTGAAATCACTTTGGGGTATACCTTCAGCAAGTCGATGTTGAAACGCATGGGCATTAGCAATTTGCGTATCTATGCTTCGGCTTTCAATCCGTTTACTTTCACTAAATACAGTGGATATAATCCGGAGGTTAGTACCAATTCGGAGCCTACCATGCAAGGGGTGGATTATGGTACGTATCCTTTGGCAAAGAGTTTCGTAGTAGGCATTAATTTTAGTATGTAATTTTTAAAATATACGGTATGAAAAATCTATTCATGTTAATGGCTTTTTCTCTTTTGTTCTTCTGTGGAGCCTGCAGTGATTTCTTAGATGAAAAGCCGCAGGGCAATACGGGAACTACGGAGAATTTTTATAAGAATACGGAAGATATATCTTATGCGCTGACTGCTGCCTACGCCAATCTACAGACTACATCTATGTATAGAGAGGCTATGGTGCTTATGACAGATGTCCGTTCGGATGATTTGGGCTCTTTTGGCAATACGGGTGGCAATGCAGGCCGTGAGTACAGTATTAAGATTTTTACGGCCCAGTCCGACAATCAGATTTTCCGCAATGTCTGGCAGAATACTTACGAGACTATCTACCGTTGTAATAATGTGATTTATCATATTGGCGCACTACTGTCCACTAAAAAATGGACAAGGTTAAAAATTAAATAAATTCGGTTCATTAGAATCATTTAGTTCTTTGACATTATTGAAATTTGATTTGTCGAACAAGTCACGAAGCCGTGTTTTGTCGGTCAGGGAGATTCC
>CASEYC010000062.1 GCA_949292025.1 uncultured Bacteroides sp.
ATGCAGGGTGCCTTTCACCTTGCGGTTGGCGCCTGGCATACCGCTCTTTGAGTCAGGGTCGTATTCGCAGTAGACTTCCACCACTTCGCCTGCCTCGTTCTTCTTGCAACCTGTGCACTTCACGATGTAGGCATTCTTCAAACGTACTTCCTGGCCGGGGGTCATGCGGAAATATTTCTTCGGGGCGTCCTCCATGAAATCTTCGCGCTCCATCCACAGCTCGCGGCTGAATTCGATGGTATGGTTGCCTTCTTCAGGACGTTCGGGGTTGTTGACGGCTTCCAGTTCCTCCACTTGTCCCTCGGGATAGTTGGTGATGACGAGGCGGACGGGGTCGAGCACGGCGGAGACGCGGGTGGCGCGTTCGTTGAGGTCTTCGCGCACGGCGCTCTCCAGCAGTGCGAACTCGTTGAGGGCGTCATACGTGGTGTAGCCGATTTTGTCGATGAACTTGTGGATGGATTCGGGCGAGTAACCGCGGCGGCGGAAGCCGCAGATGGTCGGCATGCGGGGGTCGTCCCAGCCGCTGACGAGGCCTTCCTTGACGAGGGTGAGCAGGTTGCGCTTGCTCATCAGCGTGTAGCTCAGGTTCAGCTTGTTGAACTCGTACTGGCGCGGACGGTGGTCGTTCAGGTCGTTGCCTCCCTTCAGCCAGTCGATGAAGAGGTCGTAGAGCGGGCGGTGTACGACGAACTCCAGCGTGCAGAGCGAGTGGGTCACGCCTTCGAAGAAGTCGCTTTGCCCGTGGGCGAAGTCATACATCGGGTAGGCTTTCCACTTCGTGCCCGTGCGGTGGTGCGGATGCTTCACGATGCGGTAGATGATGGGGTCGCGGAAGTGCATGTTCGGGTTGGCCATGTCAATCTTGGCGCGGAGCACCATGGCGCCTTCTTCAATCTCGCCCGTGTTCATCTTCCGGAAAAGCTCCAGGCTCTCCTCGATGGGGCGGTTGCGGTAGGGGCTTTCCGTGCCCGGCTGGGTGGGCGTGCCTTTCTGGGCGGCAATCTGTTCGGAAGTCTGCTCGTCCACGTAGGCTTTGCCTTCCTGGATGAGGCGGATAGCGAAGTCCCACAGTTGCTGGAAGTAGTCCGAAGCATAGTATTCGTGCCCCCACTGGTATCCCAGCCAGCGGATGTCTTCCTTGATGGCCTCGACGTATTCCACGTCCTCCTTCGTCGGGTTGGTGTCGTCGAAGCGCAGGTTGCACACGCCTCCGTGGGCGGCCGCGATGCCGAAGTCCAGGCAAATGGCCTTGGCGTGGCCGATGTGCAGGTAGCCGTTGGGTTCGGGCGGGAAGCGGGTCTGTACCCTGCCGTCGTTCTTGCCCTCCTGCAGGTCGTTCTCTACTATCTGTTCGATGAAGTTCAAGCTCTTCTTTTCGCTTGTCGTCTCTTCGGTTTTCATTTCTGCCATAATGCTGTTCTTTACGTATTTTGGCACAAAAGTACGACTATTTTCTTGGAAATCGTTACTTCACCGGTATATATCCGCTTTTTTTGATGATTTCCTGTCCTTCGTCTGAGAGGATGAAGCGCATGAGCGGAGCTACCCGGGCCGAGTCCTGTGCATTATAATAATAGTATAGGGGGCGCACGATGGGGTAGGACTTGTCGATGGCGTTCTCCAGCGAAGGCTCTGCGAAGTGCTGTCCGTCGTAAGAGATGGCGAGCGTCTTGATGCGGTGGGACACGTAAGCCAGGCCCACGTAGCCGATGGCGCCCCGGGTCTGGCTGACCGACTGGATGATGGCGCCCGTGGCGGGCATGGAGAGGCTGCCGGCCATGTAGTTTTTGTTTTTCAATACGCTTTCCTTGAAGAACTCGTAGGTACCGGAAGAGGTCTCGCGGGAATAGACCACAATCTTGCGGTCTTCGCCGCCCACTTCTTTCCAGTTGGTGATTTTACCGCGGAAGATGCCCTCCAGCTGTTCGCGGGTCAACCGGCTTACGGGGTTGGAGGGATGCACCACTACGGCCAGGGCGTCATAGGCAATGATGGCTTCCGTGAGGTCTTCGCCAAGCTTTTTGGCCTTCATTGTTTCGCCGAACTTGATGCTTCGCGAAGCCATGGCGATGTCCGTGGTCTTGTCCAGCAAGGCGGAGATGCCTACGCCGCTACCGCCTCCGGTGACGGTGACGCGTGCGTTGGGGTCCAGTGCCATGAAGCGTTCAGCCGTCTGTTGGGCGATGGGGAGCACCGTGTCGCTGCCCTTGATGCGTTGGGCTTGTACGTGACTGCAGAGGGTTGTCAGCAGGAGTCCGATGAGCAAGATAATGTTTTTTTTCATCATGTGCTTAGTTCAATTGGTTTTCCGGGTGCAAAGTAAAGGAATGGATATTACATTGTCTTTACAAATCCCCCGGCGGAAGCGAATGTAACATAATTGTAACAGAAATGAAATACTTCTTTCAAGCGTTAGACACACTCCTTTAACATCTATCCTCTTTCTTTGCACGCGGAAAACAATAACCGACTTATTGATATATGAGAAATGCATTGGAAAAGATTGTCGCAGGGATACTGACATGTAGCGGCTTTGTGACGAGTTTGACGATTGTGCTCATCGTCCTCTTCCTCTTCTCGGAGGCTTTGGGCCTGTTCGGGAGCAAGGTTATCGAAGAGGGATACGTATTGGCACTGAACAAGGAAAACGTGGTGGATGAACTTTCTCCCCGGGAAATCAAGGACATCTTCGACGAAGAAATCACCAACTGGAAGGAGGTGGGGGGCGAAGACCGGCCCATCAAGCTGTTCCGTCTGGAGGACGTGACCACCTACTTCACCGACGAGCAACTGGGCGCGGCCTACGAGAATGCCGGCACCTGCATCACTTCGCTGGTGGAGCGTACGCCGGGCATCATCGCCTTTGTGCCCGGCCAGTTCATCGTGCAGCCCGACTCTGTCCATCTGGTGAAGGACAACACGATTTCCGTGAAGGACGTGTTTGCCGGGGCCGAGTGGTTTCCCACGGCTACGCCTGCTCCCCAGTTCGGCTTCCTGCCCTTGGTGACGGGCACGTTGTGGGTCAGCTTCTTCGCCATCCTGATAGCCCTGCCCTTTGGCCTGGCTGTGGCCATCTACATGTCCGAGGTGGCCAATCACCGGGTGAGGAACATGCTGAAGCCGGTCATCGAATTGCTGAGCGGCATCCCCTCGGTGGTCTACGGCTTCTTCGGCCTCATCGTCATTGTGCCTTTCCTGCAGGAGGCCTTCAACCTGCCGGTGGGCGAGAGTGGCCTGGCGGGTGCGCTGGTGCTGGCCATCATGGCCCTGCCCACCATCATCACCGTCACCGAGGACGCCATGCGCAACTGCCCCCGTGCCATGCGCGAAGCCAGCCTGGCCCTGGGCGCCACGCATTGGCAGACTATATATAAGGTAGTCATCCCGTATTCCATCTCCGGCATCACCTCCGGCGTGGTGCTGGGCATCGGCCGTGCGGTGGGCGAGACGATGGCCGTGCTGATGGTGACGGGCAACGCCGCCGTCATCCCGCACAGCATCCTCGAGCCTCTGCGCACCATCCCCGCCACCATCGCCGCGGAACTGGGCGAGGCGCCGGCCGGCGGCGCGCACTATGGCGCCCTGTTCATGCTGGGCGTGGTGCTCTTCTTCATCAGTTTGTTAATCAACTTCACGGTAGAGGCCGTGTCTAATAAGCAGAGATAACTTATGGCAACAAGAAAACGTCTTACGCAGAAAATCGCATTCGGCCTGTTCCGTCTGTTGAGTTTGGGAGTGGTGGTGATACTTTTCGCCATCCTGGGATTCATCATCGTCAAGGGTATCGGTGTCATCGACTGGGACTTCCTGACCACGGCCCCCGAGGACGGCATGACCGCCGGCGGCATCTGGCCCGCCATCGTCGGCACGTTCTGGCTGATGGTGGGCAGCGCCCTGTTCGCTTTCCCAGTGGGCGTGATGAGCGGTATTTATATGAACGAGTATGCCCCGAAGGGCTGGATTGTCCGCTTCATCCGGGTGATGACCAACAACCTGAGCGGCATTCCTTCCATCGTGTTCGGCCTGTTTGGCATGTCCCTGTTTGTCAACTACCTGGGTTTCGGCGACAGTATCCTGGCCGGTTCGCTCACGCTGGGCCTGCTGGCCTTGCCCCTTGTCATCCGCACGACCGAGGAGGCGCTGAAAGCCATCCCCGACAGCATGCGCGAGGGCAGCCGTGCGTTGGGTGCCACGAAGCTCCAGACCATCTGGCACGTCATCCTGCCCATGGGTATGCCCAATATCATCACAGGTCTGATTCTGGCTTTGGGCCGTGTGTCGGGCGAGACGGCGCCCATCCTCTTCACCTGCGCCGCCTACTTCCTGCCCCAGCTTCCCGGCAGCATCTTCGACCAGTGCATGGCCTTGCCCTATCACCTGTACGTCATATCCACCAGCGGCACGGACCTGGATGCACAACTTCCTATCGCATACGGGACGGCTTTGGTATTGATTATTATCATTCTTTTCGTAAATTTGCTGGCAAATGCCCTGCGCAAGCATTTTGAAAAGAAAATCAAGACGAACTGATGAGAAAAACCGAGCGGTTTGCTCGAGCCTGCCCGAGGAATTTGCTCGAGCCTGCTCGAGGAGTCCGCTCGCAAAACCTATTACGAAACATTAATACTACAGATAAGATGAACAAAATCGAAACGCGCGATGTCAACTTCTGGTACGGCAACTTCCACGCCTTGAAGGGCATCAGCATGGACATTGAAGAAAAGTCGGTGGTGGCCTTCATCGGCCCGTCGGGATGCGGAAAGTCCACCTTCCTGCGTCTGCTCAACCGCATGAACGACCTTATCCCCGAAACCCGTCTGGAGGGCCGGATACTCATTGACGGGCAGGACATCTACGCCAAGGGTGTGCAGGTGGACGAGTTGCGCAAGAATGTCGGCATGGTCTTCCAGCGCCCCAACCCCTTTCCGAAGAGCATCTTCGAGAACGTGGCCTACGGTCTCCGTGTCAATGGCGTGAAGGACGAGAACTTCATCCGCCAGCGGGTGGAGGAGACCCTGAAGGGTGCCGCCTTGTGGAACGAGGTGAAGGACAAGCTGAAGGTTTCGGCCTATGCCCTCTCCGGCGGCCAGCAGCAGCGGCTGTGCATAGCCCGCGCCATGGCCGTGTCGCCTTCCGTCCTGTTGATGGACGAACCGGCCTCGGCTCTCGACCCCATCTCGACGGCCAAGGTGGAGGAACTCATCCATGAGTTGAAGAAAGACTATACCATCGTTATCGTCACCCACAACATGCAGCAGGCGGCCCGCGTCAGCGACCGCACCGCCTTCTTCTATATGGGCAACATGGTGGAAATCGGCGACACGAAGGATATCTTCACGAACCCGACGAAGATGGAGACCCAGAATTACATTACGGGACGATTCGGGTAAACAGGAATTTAGCGGGCTTTGCCCGCAGGAGTTAAAAGGAGTTAGACGGAGTTATCGCTCCGCTTGGGGGAGTTAAAGGCCAATACCAGATTTGCATTGCTGATGCCGGAAATAGCCGGACCAACTATTGGCCTATAACTCCCTCTAACTCCTTATAACTCCCTCCTATTCTTCAAAGATAAATTATCATTCAACCAACTTAAAACCCACAATAATATGGTGAAATTCATAGAATCAGAACTCGTCTTGCTGAAGAAAGAAGTGGACGAGATGTGGACTTTGGTCTACAACCAGTTGGAACGTGCCGCCGACGCCGTGCTCACTTCCGACCGCGAACTGGCCCAACAAGTATGTGTATGCGAACGTCGTGTCAATGCCTTCGAGCTGAAAATAGACAGCGATGTGGAGGACATCATTGCGCTTTATACGCCGGTAGCCATCGATTTACGATTTGTATTGGCCATGCTGAAAATCAATACCAATCTGGAGCGTCTGGGCGATTTTGCCGAGAGCGTTGCCCGCTTTGCTCTCGAAGAGAAAGAGCTGACACTCGATGCCGACCTCGTGAAGCGTCTTCGTCTGCAGGAGATGATCGATCAGGTTCTCTCCATGCTCGAACTGGCAAAGCGTGCTTTGCAGGAAGAAAGCCAGGAGTTGGCTACATCAGTTTTCGCGAAAGACAATGTGCTGGATGAAATCAATGCCAACGCTTCTACCTTGTTGGCAGAATATATCCAGCAACATCCTGAAAGCGCTTTGTCCTGCATCAATTTGGCAAGCGTTTTCCGCAAGTTGGAGCGTGCCGGCGACCACATCACGAACATAGCAGAAGAGATTGTCTTCTTCATCGACGCCAAGGTATTGAAGCACCACGATACGGCAGAAGAGGGATACGGACAAGAGAAGTAGTCAGAGAAGCCTCTTCTTAATAAAGAATAAAGCATTGTTTTCTGCCTCACAAAGCATTGTTTTTCGAGGTGGAAAGCAATGCTTTCTTTTTGCATTTATTCTCCATTCTTTCGTTTCAAGAAATCGGTGGGGTTTTCGCCGAAATATTCTTTGTAGCATTTGGTGAAGTAGGAGGGCGAACTGAAACCTACCTCGTAAGTGATTTCAGCTACCGTCTTTTCGGTGGAAGCCAATAGCGCAGATGCACGTTTCAGGCGTGCGATGCGCAGCAGTTCGTTGGGTGCATGGCCACAGAGTGCCTTCGTTTTGCGATAAAGCTGTACGCGGCTCAAACCTATTTCTTCCCCCAAATCCTCTATGCTTAGGTTCGGATCGGACAGGCGGTCGTTGATGAGGCGATGGAGCTTTTCCATGAAACCTTTATCCAGCTCGGCCACGGGGGCCTTTTGCATGGGTGCTTTCACGCCGTCCGAGAAGAAATTTTGTAAACGTTGGCGGTTTTCGATGAGGTTGCGCAGGCGGACGGTAAGTAGCTGGGCACTGAAAGGTTTGGATATGTAGGAATCTGCTCCACACTCGTATCCCTTTATCTTCTGTTCGTCTACGGCATAGGCCGTGAGCATCATTACGGGGATGTGCGATGTCTGCAATTCCGACTTCAGGCGGCGGCAGCACTCCATGCCGTCCATGACGGGCATCATCACGTCGCAGATGATGGCGTCGGGCACGTACTTCATGGCTTGTTGAACGCCCTCTTGTCCGTTGGCAGCCTCAATGACGTTGTATTTTTCCTGAAGGACGGAGCGGACATAGTCGCGTATGTCCTGATTGTCGTCTATTACGAGAATGGTTTCTTTGTCTTCGGGTTTTGTGTCGTGATCGGCCACTTGTATTGTTTCCTGGTCGGCGGCCAGTACGGCGCCTTCTTTCAGGTTGGCTAACACGGCGCTACGGGTAGTGTTACTGTCTAATGCACCTGTTTGATGAGCTGGCATCTCAATACAGAAGCGGGTACCTTGTCCTTCTGCGCTGTCTACGTGGATGGTGCCTCCGTGCATCTCTACAAATGCTTTTACCAAAGCGAGGCCAATGCCCGATCCTGCATGGTGGACATCTATCTGGTAGAAGCTTTCGAATATGTGCTGTATGTGGTCGGCAGACATGCCTACTCCAGTATCTGTCACTTGCAGGCGCATCCAACGGGCATCTTCCTTATTGAAAAATTCGAGACAGACGTGGACGCTTCCGTTTTCGGGAGTAAACTTGAAGGCGTTGGACAGGAGATTGTACAAGATACGTTCTATTTTTTCGGCATCGGCAGTGATGACGCTTTCTTCGTTGTCTTTACCTTCAGGCTCAGGGGTATCGATGCTGAAGCGGATATGCTTTCGATAGGCCAAAGTACGGAAGGCGTCTGTCCATTCGTGTAGCGAGGCAGCCAGATCAAATCGAGAGAGATGCATATCCAGTTTCCCTTCTTCAAATTTGCGGAAGTCGAGTATCTGATTGACGAGGCGTAGCAGTACAGCTACGTTCTTATGGATAATATTCAGCAGAAAGCGTTCCTGCTCGTTCAGGTTGTGACTTTGCTGAAGTTGGTCGACGGGATCGGCGATGAGGGTGAGGGGAGTACGGAAGTCGTGGGATACGTTGGTAAAGAAAGCCAGTTTGGCATGCGTAGCCTCTTCTAGTTGCCTCGATAGTGTGATGAGTTGGTCACGTTGTTCCTCCAGCTGCTTTTTCTGTTGGGACAGTTCGGCATTCAAGCGGTTTTTGGTCCAAAAAGCACGTACTACGAAGACCAGCAATGCACCTACCAGCAGG
>CASEYC010000063.1 GCA_949292025.1 uncultured Bacteroides sp.
CGGTACATGAAATACTTGTCCGAGAGGAAATTGTTCACAAACTCCTCCTGAAAGACAAGGAACGTATAGTCCAGTTTGTCCAACTCCACGTGCCATTCCTGCAACTGGAAAGGCGAAATGACGAGCCACATACCGGGATGCAGTGCAATCCGTTCGCCCGCCAAAAAGAGATGCCCCTCCGCCTTGCGGAAGAAATAGAACTCGAAGAAGTCAGTCCGATACCGCTTGTCCGTATCGAACCAGCCCCGCTTCTCCGTGCTTTCCGCCGTGTTCAGCAGGAAGTCCACGCCGCACGAGCTTTTGGAGTATTTCAGGAGAGAAATATGCTCCGCCGTGTTGTTGTATATGCCGTAAGTGTCTTTGCGATTCATCTTTATTTGTTTATGGCAACAAAGGTAAGATTCTTTTAGCGGACTACAAACGGATTACTTATCAAAATGGTAGACATTAAGCGATATTGGGTAGTGGCAGTGATTCCGGAAACAGAGGAAAAACAATTAATGCCGTTACTGTCGGGATGTGAGTCCAGCCGCTGGTATCCCGACTTTGCCGACATCACGGCAAGGAATGTAAACAAGGGGAACGGACTTTTGGCTATTGCAGCCCATCAAGGCATCAGGATTGAGGAAACGATGGCATTGGGCGATGGAGGCAACGACATTCCCATTGTTGAACGGGCTGGCATCGGTGTGGCTATGGGGAATGCAAACGATTCACTGAAAGCCATTGCAGACTATGTGACGGATCCGGTAGACGAGAACGGAGTTTACCATGCGTTGAAACATTGGGTATTTTAATCAGGAAGCATTGAAAGAATAAATATTTTTGATGTATGGAAATTATATATGGAATGTATGCCTCGAAAAATGCCTCGGACAAGGCTAATCCGTCCGGATTTGCGTCGTCGGAGGCTCGGATGAGGCTTGCGGAAAATTATAAGTGCTGACCGAGACCTCAGACGAAGCTTGCGGAAGATTTTTGGCGTTGTCCCCGGCGGGGACAGCGGTTGCAGAAAAATTCAAGCCCTGTCCCCGCTGAGGACAAGACCTGAAAAAGTTTTTTAGCATCGTCGCCCGGAACGACAGTGCTTACGGAAAAATTTTAGGCTTGTCGTCAGCCCAGCGGGTTCTCCGTCACCCCTTCATCGTCATTCCCGCCCGAAGACGAAGCGGACGAATCCAGTTTCAGCTCCTCCCAGAACGTGTTTTCGCTCACCAAAGACCGGGTGCTGACCTGACCGCCCACTGAGCGTGCCACTTCGGGAATAAAACGGACGCGCGTGCCGACGATTTGCTTTGCGCTGACTTCCTCTTCCGAATCCACGCCCTGACCGCTGGTGTTCGCCGTGTAGTAGAATGTCCCCACGCCGTCCAGCTTCACCGTGCGCCCGGAGTTCATAAACTCGCCCAATACTTTGCCGAGGTTTCCCAACATCGAGTAGCAATCGCCGGGGCTTAATGCGGACAAGTCCGCCAACCGGTTCGCCACTTCTTTCGTCTGAACGGGTTTGCCAATGGTCACGCTTTGCGGATACCATTTGCCATTGATTTTCTTTTGAATCTTGCGGTAATACGCCATACATGTTTTATTTTGTGTCCGATGGTCTCCGGAGAGGGGTTGGGATAAGTCCGGAACTCATCCTACATGAGTCCGGAACTGATGTGGCATAAGTCCCGGACTTATCCTGCCTCACTTCCGAGTGGTTCTACAGACAGGTTAATACTGACCGCAAGATAGGAAGATTTTGTCAAATTATCGTACTGATTCAAGAAGTTTTTGACGCAAATCTTTCAGATAAACGGATTGCTGCCTCCGAAGATATATTTTGACGAATGGTTTCAGATACCATTTCTTGGCGAAAACGGTTTCTGTGAATATGATTTCGGTTTGCCCATTCCTTTCGGAAAGTAAACCACACCAATGTCCCTTAATATTCTCATTCTCTAAATCAAACTCATACCGTTCAAAAGGTTGGAAGGCTGTAATAGTAAATAATGTGACATAGCCGGAGTGGGTATATTCCATAAACTGATGTTCAGACAATTTTTCAATTCGTGCGATGTCACTGCGCCAGTGATAATCATAGGAAGAAGTTATGATGTTCCAAATGGTGGCTGCATCGTGCGGCAATCGGGCTTTGAATGTCGATGTGGGCATAATTGATTGTTTTTCGGCGAAGATAGGGAAAATCGGGGAGCGGGGCAAGGGAATCGCCGAGAAGATACACGAGAAGCAAGGCTTCTGGGAGGAAGCCACCGGAGGTACATTGTTCCTTGACGAGATAGGCAACCTGCCATTGGAAGTGCAACAGATGCTGCTCCGCGCGTTGGAGTCAAAACATTTCAGACCATTGGGCAGCGCCAAGGACAAGAAAGCGGATGTGCGTATCATCGCCGCCACCAACGAGGACTTGCAGACTGCCATCGCCGAAAAGCGTTTCTGGGCTGACCTCTACCAACGGTTGAAAGAATACACCCTGCACATACCTCCATTACGCGAGTGCAAGGAGGATATTATGCCATTGGCGGATTTCTTCCTGAAACTTGCCAACGAGGAATTTGAAAAGCAGGTGAAAGGCTTTGACGCGGAGGCAAGGAAACGGTTGCTCGCCTATACATGGGGCGGCAACGTGAGGGAACTGAAACGGGTTGTGCGCATGGCTGTGCTGCATACCGAAGGCGATACGGTCACGGCGGATGTGTTGGAGTTTGACGAAATGCCGTTGGCGGCTGACACTTCATTGGCGCTAAACGACATGGAGAAGAAACAAATCATCCATGCGCTGGAACAGACAAAAGGCAACCGTAAGTTGGCTGCGGCGTTGCTCGGTATCGGACGTACCACACTGTACAATAAGATAAGATTGTACGGCATAAAGTACAAGGAATAGACTAAGAACACCGCAAGGTTTGAACAGGTTGCCCGACTTCGGAGAGGCAACCCGGCGGCAAGGTCTTCGGGAGTAACCCGAAACGTTTTGAGTTACTCAAAACATACCTTGCTGCTGCCATTTTCGGCAGTAACCGAAAAGCCTTCGGGTAACCCGAAGGACACCTTGCTGATTTCTCGTGAAATCAATAATCCGTCAGCTAACGGATTGGAA
>CASEYC010000064.1 GCA_949292025.1 uncultured Bacteroides sp.
AGCGTTCTTCAGCGTGATGGTCACTTCCTTTTCCTTCTTGTCGCGAACGATGGTCAGTTGTACCTTGTCGCCCGGACGGTGCTTGGACAGAGCCTCTTGCAAGTCGGTGAACTTGTGCAGCTTCTTGCCGTCCAGCTTGATGATGACATCGTTTTCCTTCAGGATGCCGGCAGCCGAACCGCCTTCTATGACTTGAGCCACCAGGATACCTTCCTTCACGCCCAGCTCTTCCATACGTTTCTCCATCTCCTTCACCACTTCGTCGTTCATTTGCAGGTCGGTCGTAAAGTCACCGCCCTTGATGCCCAACAAAGCACGCTGTACGGTACCATATTGTTTCAAGTCGGAAACGACCTTCGTCATCAGGTTGGTAGGGATGGCAAATCCATAGCCCGAGTAGGCACCCGTAGGCGAATAAAGCATGGCGTTGATACCTACCAGCTCGCCGGCGGCGTTCACCAAGGCACCACCACTGTTACCCGAGTTGATGGCGGCATCGGTCTGAATGAACGACTGGATGCTGGCTGCCTGCCCATTGGCGGCCGTCGTGCCGATGGAGCGAGCCTTGGCACTCACGATACCTGCCGTGACGGTAGAATTCAGATTGAACGGGTTACCCACGGCCAATACCCATTCGCCCACCTTCAGATTATCCGAATTGCCCACAGGAATCGTGGGGAAATCGTCGCCTTCAATCTTCAGCAAGGCCAGGTCGGTGTCAGGGTCGGTACCAATGATACGGCCCTTCAATTCGCGTTCGTCGTTGAGCTTGACGGTGATTTCGTCAGCACCCTCGACCACGTGATTGTTCGTTACAATGTATCCGTCCTTCGAAATGATGACACCCGAGCCAAAGCCCACACGAGGCTGCGTCTGAATCTGACGCTGCTGGCCGCGGCCGTCGCCGAAGAAGAAATCAAAGAAATCGGGTTGCGTCTGGATAGTACGCGTCTTGCTCAGCTCAGTAGCGCGGATGTGCACCACAGCATGTACCGAACTCTCGGCGGCCTGCGTCAGGTCAACGGGTTGTGCATTGACAGCGTTCAGACCTGCCAATTTTATATTATTAGGGTTTTGCTGGAAAAGCTCGCTGAACGTAGCGTTTTCCATCTGCTGCTTGGCCATTAACTTGTAGGCAGTAAAGCCACCTATCGCGGAACTCAGAAGTACACCAGCGGCGACTCCCATTACCATTTTTGTTGTCCGTTTCATAATTCTTATCTCTTTAAAATGTTAATATTCGACTTTGTTTTAACTTTATGACGTTAAAATAACGACAAAAAGCGTTCAGTTATTCTCCGTGTCACACTTTTTTGTTCTCTTTTAACAGAGCCGATTTTGAGCTTAACAGCGGTTAACGGCAAGGGCTGACAAATTAGCATTTATGTACGTTTCCTGCCACATTAACACTTTGAACCTTAGAGCGTAAAAATATGTTTCCGCTTCTAAAGAGATACTTCACAAAACGGAAAGAGAGCTACCAGGCAAAGAATGGAGCTCAATAGTTCAGGTACTCGATGTTCATATCGTAATCCCACTCCGTAAAGTAGAGGTTTCCTCCACTCCACTCCACTTCGCCACGCTGAAAGTCCACCGTCTCGCTTCGCGGATATTTCTTTTCGGGCACCAGCGGCATGCCATAGTCTTGGTTCACTACCATGCGCCACGAGTCAATGCCGCCCAAGAAGAAGTAGGGCTGACCTGCCTTCTCCGCATACGGAGCAAGGCCGAACGACTGATCGACAGGCACCCAACCGACACCCTCGAAATAGACTTCCGCCCAATCGTGCAGGTTCCATGCGCGGGGGTGCATCATGAAGCCACTCTGAAAGTGGGCGGGGATGCCCGCAATACGACAGAGGGTAATGAAGAGCAACGTCACCTGACCGCAATCGCCGTGGCGGTTGTCGAGCACATATTCAGGAATGTTGTCGATGGTGGAATATTCGCGCGCAGAGGCCCAAGGAAAGTAATCGTTCACCCAACGGAAGATGCGCTTCGCCTTCAAGTAAGGATTATCCTCGCCTTCTGTCAATTTGTCAGCCAGCTGGCGCAGGCGGGGCGAGAAGACAATGTGGCGGTCGCGCTCGGCGGTGTACTCCCGATAGAGAGCCGTCGTGGTGTCGTAGGGCAAGACGTCCGTCGGATGGATGTCGTGCCACTCACCACAAGAGGTGTATTCGAACGTTTCCGAGAAGACGGTAGGTTCTCCGCTCACCGCCCGCTTCTCCATGTAGAGGGTGCTATGGCGACATTCCTGCGGAGCTATCGTGTACGAAGGCTCGCTGGTGGCTATCAGCTTGACGTCCTGCTGGCGGGGAATGTCCGTGCGCGGATAGGGCAACCAGCAACGCACCACCTCGCCCGCAGGCACAGCATTGGTGTCAACGGTCAGCGTATAGGTGACGCGCATACGCTTGGGCGCCACCACAGGCTCCTTGCTTTTCGCCACATCGGCCAGAATTTCGGGCAGGTTCTCGGCATTCACGCGGTCGCTTTTGCTCACCACCTCCCCGTCCTTGGCCAACTTGACGGCCTGACAAACGGAGTCGAGGCGGAAGAGATTGGGACCTGCATTGCGGAAGTAGCGCTTCTCGCCATCGATTAGCATATACTCCAGCGCGCGCGACTCTTCCCATCGGCGCATCTGTTCGTCGGTCACGTCGGGGATGTAACGGCGGATGTACTCTTTCACTTGCGCCTCCGTCAGGCAGAAATCAGTCAAAAGGCGTTGGTGCAGGTCGGCCTCCCACGAGTAGGAAGCGTCAGACGCCTTGCGGTTGCAAGCCGAGAAGGCCAGCAGAAACAGGACAAGATAAAGCAGGTTCTTCATACATTTAATGGAAAGTGGAGAATTGAAAATGGAAAAATGAACACACGCACACGGCTATTCTTCATTTTCAATTCTCAATTATTAATTATTTAACACCACTCCGATGCCAGGCAGGTCGGGCAAGGTAATCTTTCCCTTGACCACCTCCATGCCTCGGAAGCGGTCGTTGGCTATGAGCAGGTTGCCGTCGAGGTCGGCAAAATCGACCGCGGGCGAGAGTTGGGCAGCTGCTGAGCAAGCGCACGAAGTCTCCGTCATGCAACCTACCATCACCTTCATGTCCAACGCACGCGCCAGGTTGAGCATCTTCCACGCCTCGCGCATGCCTGTACACTTCATCAGCTTGATGTTGATACCCGTATAGGCGCCCTTCAGGGCGGCTACGTCCTTCAGGCGTTGTACACCCTCGTCGGCAAAGATGGGCAGAGGACTCTGCTGGGTAATCCAGGCGATGTCGTCAATCTGCGCCTTGGGCATGGGCTGCTCCACCATGACGATGCCCTGCTCCTTGAGCCAGTGTATCATGTCGAGAGCATACTGACGGTCGGTCCATCCCTGGTTGGCGTCCACGGCAATGGGCAGGGACGTGACCGAACGGATGGTCTTGATCATCTCCTTGTCGTTGTCGCCTCCGAGCTTCACCTTGAGGATATTGAACTGGTCGGCACACTCCTTCGTCTTTTCGCGAACCACGTCGGGCGTATCGATGCCGATGGTGAAGGTGGTCGAAGGCGCCTTGTCCTTGTTCAGCCCCCAGAGTTTATACCAGGGCGCCTGCACGAGCTTGCCCACGAGGTCGTGCAGGGCGATGTCCACCGCCGCCTTGGCCGCCGCGTCGCCCTCCGAAAGGCCGTCGATATAAGCCAGAATGTCCTCCATCTGGAAGGGGTCGGAGAACTGGCCAATCGTGTCCTGCACCTTCTTCAGAAAGGCCATCACACTATCCACTGTGCCCAGTTCCTTCTGGAGGTAGGGCGGCATGGATGCTTCGCCATAGCCGATGACGCCGTCGTACTCCAACTCCACCTGCACGTCGGGCGTAGTGCTGCGCGAGTAGGTGGCCACGGTAAATACATGGCGCAGCTTCAGTTCGTAAGGGAAGAAGCGCAGCTTCATCCGCGCCTCCGCGCCACTCTGTCTGTTCAGGTTGAACCATGCGCTCCGCTTCTTCCCAGCGGCCAGCGCGTCGTTTATCACCATGCCTGAACCCAATGCGGCAAAGGCCGCCGTCTTCAGGAAATCTCGTCTGTTTTGCATAATAATATCTTCTATATTATAACGTTCTTATTTTAATTTTCATTTCAAGTCTGACGTCCTCGGAAAAGCAATGCTTTCGGGAGGAGAAAACGATGCTTTACGGAGGGGAAAGCAATGCTTTCCCGCTCACCACTGGTAATGCTCGTTCGTAGCCGTCGTATTCAGTCCCTTCTCCTTATTTATATAAGGAAGCACGCGCACGGCAAAGAGCAGACGCCCCAGGTTGTATTCGTCGAACAGCTCGTCTTGCGGGTCGAAGCTGCTGACGTGGACATCGCCCTGCGAGTGGATGAAGCGACGGTTACCTATATAGATGGCCACGTGCACCACGCGCTCCTTACGCTCAGGCGTGGCCTTGCGTCCGAAGAACACGAGGTCGCCCGGCTGGAGGTTGGAGAAGTCAGGGGCGATGTCGATATGCTGCCCCACGTAGGCCTGCTGGGAGGCGTCGCGAGGGATGATGATGTCGTGCATGAAGAGCACCGTCCGCACGAAGCCGCTACAATCCACGCCTTTCGACGAGGTGCCTGCCCAAAGGTAGGGCACACCCATCAACGTGTGGGCCGTGCGGATGATGCTGGCGGCGTCTTGCTTCAGAGCCTTGCGCCACTCGCGTTCAGGCAGGGCGACAGACTTTTCCACATAGCCTTGTCGGCCGTCTGGATAGGACACGTGATAGAAGCCACCCTTCGTGCCCTCCAGCTTCAGGCGGTTGCCTGCCACGATGTCGGACACCGTCTGCGAGCGACGGTCGGGCTGGGAGTAAACGAAAGCGTAGTGCGAGGTGACTACCACCTTTTCCGCCTGGTTCCAAGCCGTCAGTTCCTCACGAGTGACTGGCAGGACGCTGACGCGATGCGTCCAGGCGATGTAGTCGTCGGGCGTCTGGATACGATACCACCCATCGCGCTCGAGCACCCGCACGGGCATACCCAACAGGGCTTGCGTCATCATCTCCGACGAATAGTCGGGCTGTACGCGCAAGCTGGCCACGGAGAGGTTGATGATGCCATAGGTTTTTCCTTCGAGCGCCGCCTCGTCGGGCAGCACCTTCAGGCAATCCATCACTTCGTAGCCCTCCTTCGACAAAGCCTCCATCAGTTCGGCCTTGGCAGAAGGCGAAGTAGTCTCGCCACGGAGCATTACGCGCTTGCCGTCGAACGTATAGTCTGTCTTGAAGAGGGCGACACGCCCGTCGGGGGCATATTTCTGTTTGAGTCTGTCAGTCAGGGCAATTACCTCGGGCGGAACGTCCCCGCCTGCGGCATAGGTCCTTGCGGACGACAAGGAGCAGAAGAGCAAAAAAGCAAGAATAAGATAGTTTCTGTTCATGAAAAGTCAGTTTGTGGGTTATTAACAATAGCAAATCTACGAATTAT
>CASEYC010000065.1 GCA_949292025.1 uncultured Bacteroides sp.
ACGTAAATATGCCTCAAAACCGCATCCAACTGACAGTCACATTGATACGCCACAACTAAAAAGCAACGTGAAAATCGCTTGTAAGCAATGAAACAATGAGTTATTCAATCAAAAAGATATGGAAGATTTTTTCAAATATGTAGAATGTGCGGTGACGGTGTGCGATACGGAGTGCGTGATCGTATACCAGAACGAGAAGTCGGTGGCGGTGAACGGGGACATGCTGGGCAAGTGCATGCTCGGCTGCCACAATGACCGCTCGCGGGGCATCATCGCCCGCATCCTTTCCGAAGGCGTCACGAACTCTTACACCATCAGCAAGAAAGGCCAGCGCAAGCTCATCCACCAGACACCGTGGTACAAAGAGACCGGCGACACCGCCCGCGATGCACAGGACGGCCCCTCCGGCAGGACAATAGCCGGCATCATCGAGCTGTCCATCGTCATCCCCGAAGAGATGCCCCACTACGACCGCGGGTAGGCAGCGACACACCCGCACACGACCCTCGGGCATCGCTTCAACGGCTGTCATGAACGGCTCGCAGCCGGCGGAGTGGCTACCCCCGCTGATGCGGCTCTGATGATGCAGCTCGGTGCCGAGGGAGTCTTCGTAGGCTCCGGCATCTTCAAGTCCGGCAACCCGGAAAAGAGAGCCCGCGCCATCGTCAACGCAGTGACCAACTACAACGACGCTGCCCTGCTGGCCGAGGTATCCACCGACTTAGGCGAGGCCATGGTCGGCATCAACGAGGAGGAGATCACCATCCTGATGGCCGAGAGAGGCAAATAACCGAATCCGCACACAGACAATGCACACAATAGGCATTCTCGCTCTACAAGGGGCCTTCCTCGAGCACGGACAGATGCTGGAAGGCCTCGGTGTAGAGCATTTCGAAATCCGTCAGACAAGCGACCTCAACAGACCCATGGACGGTCTTATCCTTCCTGGCGGAGAAAGCACTGCGATGGGCAAGCTGATGGAATGTTTAGGCATGCTGAAACCTCTTAAAGAGCGTATTGCAGACGGACTTCCAGTATTCGGCACCTGCGCAGGAATGATCCTGCTGGCAAAAGACCTTGGCGATGAGCCCAGAAGATTTCTTCAGGTCATGGACATACGTGTTCTCCGCAATGCCTACGGCCGCCAGCTCGGCAGTTTCTTCACACGCGGTACTTTTGCCGGAATGGAGGAAGTGCCCATGACTTTCATCCGCGCTCCCTACATCGAGAAGGTAACCGCCCCTGACGTAGAAGTCTTAGCTACTGTAGACGGCAACATCATTGCCGCCCGCCAGCGCAATATGCTTGTCACTTCCTTCCACCCGGAGCTTAACGACGATCAGCGCATCCACCGCTATTTCCTCAATCTTATAGGGTGAAGCGGAGCTTCAGCAGTGCCGCCAGCGGTCTGAGCCGGTAGGTGTAGACGTATGTGGTGATGTCACTGTAGACGGCCGAACTGTAGGTGTCCGTACCGAGGAGGTTGCGGCACTCCAGGGTAAGCTCCA
>CASEYC010000066.1 GCA_949292025.1 uncultured Bacteroides sp.
CGCGCGTGGAAAGACTACGTGCTGCCCTACAAGCTCATCGAGAAGATGGAGCGGCTGAAAGCGCAGGGCAAGATACGCTTCATGGGCTTTTCTTTCCACGACAGCCTGCAACTGTTCAAGCAGGTGGTGGAATACACGCCCGCCTGGGACTTCTGCCTCATCCAGCACAATTATTTGGACTACGAATATGAGGCAGGCGTACTCGGTCCCAAGTATGCCGCTGCCAACGGCATGGGACTGGCGGTGATGAAGCCCGTCCGCACGGGATTCCTCGCCAATCTGCCGCAGGTGATGCGCGACGCGCTTGCCTCCACGGGCATCCGTAAGCCCGACACGGAATGGGCGTTGGACTACCTGTGGGACATCCCCGAAGTCAGCGTGGCAGTGAGCGGCATGGGCAGCATGGCGGACGTGGAGGAGAACCTGAAGTACGCCGCCAAAGCCCGCCCCAACATGCTCACCCCCGCCGAGCGCGAGGCGTTGGGAGCTGCCATCTACGCCTACCGCCACGCGCCGGGACACATCGACTGCACGGGCTGTTACCAGTGCATCCCCTGTCCGCACAACGTAGCCATCGGCTACATCTTCGCCTACGTGTACAACAACTATATCCTGCACCGGAACAAGGAGCGGGCGATGGCGGATTACACCGTCTCGATGTCGCCCGTCCAGCGCGGCGACCCGGCATCCTCGTGCGTAGCCTGCGGCGAATGTCTGGCGAAGTGCCCACAGCATTTGGATATACCGAACCTGCTGGCAAGGGTAAAGGAAACAATGGGGAAATAATGTTTGTACAGCTCCACTATTTTTCATATCTTTGCGCAAAGCAAAAATTATCAATTATGAATATGAAATTGACCTTTGCAGCCCTGCTGTTAGGCGGTAATCTTTTTGCGCAGACGCCTGCCGACAGCGTGACGATTCGGGGAACAGTGAGCGATTTTAACGGCAATCCGATGGACAGTTGCACCGTGATGTGGCAAAACTCCTCCTTCGACAACGTGATTCAAACCTTGACCGATTCACAAGGGCGTTACTTTGCACGCATCCCAAAAGGAAAATATCAAAGCATGGCAGCAGTCCGCTTGGACGATTATCCGCATACGGCAAAAGCGGGTGTGTCCGATGCCGACCAGCGGCTGGAGTTTTGGGCGTGGGATTTCATCGCCGACCGCGACACGACGCTCAACATCCGTTACCATCGCATGGAAGTATATGGGCTGCGTGTATTCCGCATTCCCGGCGGTATGCCTACGTATCAGATTTTTGTGCGCCCGATGAGCCTGACCCGCTTCCAGCAGATCATGAAGCAAGGCTATGATGCCACACATGGGGAAGATTTAAGCCAGATTCAACAAGAAACTTCCTCCAAGAATGCCAAAGGAATTTTCACCGCTCCTCATGCCGACCAGTTGAAAGCCACCGTATGGATAGACGGCGAGGAAGTACCCGTACTGATGAAGCAGGAAATCAAGGAATATTACGAAGCCGATGAATACGGTAACGCCTATCTGCTGACGGTAGACCGTCCCAAACACATGACCGACTTGCCTTACCATATCTTTAAGGTGGAACTGGAAGATTTGGAATACGGCGAGCGGGGCGAAGGCTTATATTATATGGAGAAAGATACGTATGTGAGATAATATATTAAACATAAGGACGGATTGACTCTGTCCGAGATATTTTTTGGAGAAATCCCCTGCAAGCTGTGACTGGTTTGCGGGGGATTTTATTTTCAGTAAAATTGTTACAAACGCAGAGGATATGTCTATCCCGCTTGGTTTTTGTCGCTGTATCTTTGCAACATAGAAAGAATCAATAAATTAAAGAATATGAAAAAGTTATTTCTAATCCCATTGATGCTGTTGGCGACGCTTATGCTGACAGCGGCGTGCAGCAAAGAAAACCCGAGACCAAACGGGCAGGAAGAGACTACTCCCGGAGAAGACGACGGGGAAGAAGGCAACGGCAGATACCTTGTCCTCTACTGCTCCCGCACAGGCAATACGGAGCAGATGGCGCAGACCATTCAGTCCACATTGGATTGCGATATGATAGTAGTAGAGCCTGAAGTTCCTTACGAAGAAGACTATAACTCGATGCTCGAACGGGCACAGGAGGAATTGGATGCCATCGGACTGGGTAACTATCCTGCCATCACCACTTCAGTGGAAAGTTTTGAAGAGTACGACATCGTGTTCATCGGCTATCCCATCTGGTATGGACATATTGCCACCCCGATGCAGACTTTCCTGCACAACCACGCGGACTTGTTGGCATGGAAACATATCGCCCTTTTTGCCAGCAGTGGGAGCAGCGGCATAAGCACTTCCGAGAGGGACGCGGCAACGCTTGTCCCTGATGCCGTGTTTGAGGAATCCTTGCTGCTCACATCAAGCACGCTGGGCAATATGGCTGCACGCATTCCGCAATGGCTGGAAGAATTGGGAGTAGAGTAATGGAAAAGATCAATATGGTCCGTAATCTATTAGCCGCATTATTATTTATGTTCGGACTGCATTCATGCGGCGGGACAGAGAGAAACACACATTCATCCCAGCAGCCGGGCATGTGCGCCAAGGAACCGATGGCTGCCGACGGCATCGTGCGCCTGTCGAAAATCGAAGTCTATCCGGAGTCCCTCGATGAATATATAGAATATGTGACCGAGGTGGGCGAAGTCTCCCTGCGTACCGAACCGGGCGTGCTGACGATGTATGCCGTTGCCGAGAAAGAGAACTCCTGCAGGATAACCATTCTTGAAACATACGCGAGCCGGAAGGCATACGACAAGCACATCGCTTCCGCGCATTTCCAGAAATACAAGCAGGGGACGCTGCACATGGTCAAATCGTTGGAACTAATAGACCAGACACCGCTCAACCCTGCCAACCGGATTAACAACTTTATAAAATAATATATTCAACACATGAAAAGGATACTGTTTTTATTATTCGTAGCAACAATGACTAACATTCAAGGAATTATGGCACAGGAAAAGATTACACAGACATCGGAAGCGGACGGAAAGGCCGCTTTCCAGCGGGAAATGATATTCCCCATCGGCGAACCGAACACCGCATACGCCAAGTATTTCATCGGCAACAGTTATCTGGCTCCTATATCCAAGGAGCAGATACCGTTCAGCAATGTCACTTTTGAGCCGGGATGCCGCAACAACTGGCACATTCACCACGCCACGAAAGGAGGCGGGCAGATGCTGGTCTGCGTAGCCGGAAAGGGCTGGTATCAGGAGGAAGGCAAGCCTGCCGTACAGATGCTTCCGGGCGATGTCATCCACATCCCGGCAAATGTGAAGCACTGGCACGGAGCGGCGGCTGACAGCTGGTTTGCGCATCTCGCCTTTGAGGTTCCCGGAGAAAACACGTCCAACGAGTGGCTGGAGCCCGTAACCGATGAAGAATATGTTCGACTGGGAGAATAATTAGGACACTCTAAGAATAACTTGCGCTACGAGGTATTGGCGTTGCCAACCATGCTGAAAGCTAAACTACAAAGGCTGAAGCGGACGTTGGGTTCTGATGAGAATCTTGCCGGATATGCGGATATGTTTTTATGGAAGAATTCGGAAAGGCTATTTGTCAATTACGGAACTTCAGACGGTACAAAATAAAGCAAATCCGTAAAAATGGTACGCTTCCCCCATTTATAGTTACGGCATTCCGCTTTGTTCCTGTGTAATTTTGCATCGGATAAAAGAGAATAACCATGAGGAAAGCAATCGTCATAACCGCCGCCGCACTGGTATGCAGCCTTTCCGCGACGGCACAAACAACGGAAAATATGGACAGAATAGAAGTTTGCAAACAGAATTACCGCACCCTGTTCGGCGGTGAGGCCCTGACCGGGCAGGGCACGGACCCGGAAATGATGGACATCCTTCAGAAGTTCATCTTCGGTGAAGTATTTCAGACGGGTGACCTGACACTTAAGCAGAGGGAAATGATCACCTGCATCACCCTCGCCACGATGCAGACGCTCCCGCAACTGAAAGCCCATGCAGGGGCGGCGCTCAATGTGGGTGTTACCCCCGATGAGCTGCGCGAGGTGATGTATCTCACCGCCCCGTTCATCGGCTTTCCGAGGATGCTGAACGCCGTGGCGACGGTCAATGAAGTATTTACGGAGCGGGGTATCTCCCTGCCTCTGGAAAAGCAGGGCACGGTGACGGAGGAAA
>CASEYC010000067.1 GCA_949292025.1 uncultured Bacteroides sp.
CACCACTAAAGGCAGCATCAGTCCCCACCTCGCCACCGCCACCGAGACCGGCAACTTCGCCACCTACGAAGCCCTCGTTATTCCGCAGGACATGGCGGCAGACACAAAGTTGCTGACCTTCACCGCCGAGAAGGACGACACCGGCTACGGCCCGTTCTACTACATGCTACAGAAAGACACCGAATGGAAAGCCGGCTATAAGTACACCTACAATGTTACCATCACCCTCTACGGCCTTCAGGTATCGGTCGATACCGGTAGCATGACATGGGGCGACAGCACAGGTGGCGAAGGCGCAGTAGAACTGCCCATTTAATTAAAGAAAATGATACGCAAGATACTGACATATTACGCCGGACGGCTGGACGAATACCTCGGCCGCTCTCACCGCCGCCCCGAAGGGCTTGCCACGGTGGGGGTGATAGGCAACTCCACGGAGGAACGCCCCAACAAGATGGTGGTGAGCCTGCTGAACGTGGAACGCGAGACGGCGGTGGGCGGCTCGGATACCTCGGCGCATTGCCACGGCTATGCCTTCGACCTCGTTCCCACCAACGGGCAGATGCGGGCGTTCAAGCGTTTCTGCCGCGATTTCCTTGCCGGACGCGCCTTCGACCAGTTGATTTCCGAGGGAGAGGACAGCAACGGCGTACCCAGTTGGATGCACGTAGGTTACAAGCATCCTGACGGCAAGCGGCAGCGCAGGCAGTACCTCTCAATGATTCACGGAAAATATTATTCCATGACAGATTAACCTGATAATAATGAATAGAATGATGAAGAAATACAGACTATTTCCAACAATATGCTTCGTGGCGGCACTGTTGCTTTCCGCCTGCTCGCAGGACGAACTGGCAGAGCAAGGCACGGCTTTGCCCGAAGGCGAATACCCCTTGCAGATAGGCGGCGTAAGCATCACTGCCGAGGTGAGTGAACAGCCGTGGACGCGCATGACGGAAAGCACGGACGGGCAGAGCAGCGTGTGGACGGGCGGTGAACAGATAGGCGTGCGCATCGGCGACAGTGAGGAAACGGGCATCTATCAGATAAATGTGGACGATGCGGGAAATGTCACAGTGACCCCCATTACGCCCGTCTATTGGACCAATACCCAGCCTGCCACCGTCACCGCTTGGTATCCGGCCACAGATGGTACAGTATACCTCAACAGCCAAGATGATAATGGCCTGGCCTACGTGTTGCGCGGCACCACCACGGGCGACCCCCAAACCCCCGTCACCCTCAGCCTTACCCACCAGCTTGCCAAAGTGCGCGTGATAACCCGTGGCACAGCCGATGTGTCTGGCTTTGGAATTTTCGCTCCCCACAATTGTTACGTCGAGGAAGGGGAGATAATATCAACACCCTCTAGTTCTACAGACAGAATCCCAATGCGTCAGTCCGCCTACGAGGACATAGGAACATGCTGGGAAGCCAATGCGGCACCAGGGGAATTACCTCGTTACGAGGTTCACTGTCGTAATGGTTATAGTGGAGTTTATGACCTTCCTTCTCTCATGACGCTGGAGACAGGCAAGCTCCACACCATCACGCTGACGCTGAACAGAAAGGGGACCATAGACCTCTCACAGCGGACAGAGACTTATACGATTGCCACCGACGGAGACTATTATTTCAACGGAACGGGCAGCTATGGCATCCGCGTGACAGGCGGCAACCCTAATATCTATTTGGGTGATGCCCATATCTCGGTGACGAGCGGCAATGCCATCCACATCGAGGGCGGCAATGCCACCATCCACTTGCTGGGCGAGAACAGCGTGACCTCCAGCAATGGCGCGGGCATCTATGTGGCGGAGGGCAATACCGTCACCATCACGGGCAACGGCCGCAGCGATGTGCTGACAGCGCAAGGCGGAAACGGAGGCAGCGGTATTGGTGGCAATCATGCAACTTGTGGGAACATAGAAATCAGCAACATGACAGTCTATGCACATGGTAGTGACGAAAACGGAGATTTCCTGTCTGCCGGGATAGGAGGTTCAGGAGACAATGGATGCGGAACCATTACCATTGATAATGCCACTATATTCGCCTACGGAGCAAGCGATGGATGGGCAGGAAACATGTCCACACCGGGCATTGGAGGTGGATTATATGGTAACGATAAAGGTACCTATTCCATCATTACCATTAAAAACAATTCACAAGTTTCCGTGCAAAGAGGATCTGAGTGGAGTGATTACATAGGAAGTGGCGGTTCTCGGAACAGTCCTGCAAATTCGCCAAATGGAATTCATGCAGAGGTGAACGAAACCAGTACCATCACAAAACTGAATTAGTACCTGCGACCCTCTTCCAAGGGTATCAGATACCCTTTGCTAACAGTATCAGATACCCATGACGAAGAGTATCAGATACCCTTGGAAGAGGAGATATAACAACAGAATGTATAACCTTTAAAAAGTAACGACTATGTTGGAACATGAGATTAAAAACAAAGTGCTTACCATTGGTAACCGTAAGGGGCAGACCGTGTATTACGCCTATCCCAAGTCGCAACAGAAGCTGACGAACAAGATGCTCATCGAGCGCATCGTGCGCGAGACCTCCCTCTCGGAAGGCGACGTGAGCAACGCCCTCATCAGCCTAAGCAACATCGTGTGCGATGCCCTCAAAATGGGCATGAGCGTTGACCTTGCCGAGCTGGGCAGCCTCCGTCTCGTCGTTCCCTCCAAGATGATGGACACGCCGGAGGAAGTCACCGTGGCGGATGCCCTCAAAACCCCGAAAATCGTCTTCACCCACAAGCAGAAGATGCGCGATGCCGCCAATAGCGTAGAGTTGAGCATCGACCGGGGCAGCACCAAGTCCGGTGGCGGCTCTGCCAATACTCCGGGCGAAGACCAGACGGAACATCCATTGTACAAGGATAAATAATGTCAAAAGCGTCATAGGTAGATTAACGGCACAAAATTACAATAACGTAATGATATAGTAGTATCTTTTATATTACATAAGAAGTGAATACAAAACGAGTCTCTTTGCGATATAAAATTATTTTCGGATATATGGTCTTAGTGGCGGTCATCGCAAGTATGGCCGCCATTTTGGTGCATGAACGGAAGCGGGTAAGGGATATTGAAGCCGAGTCCGTCGAGATACGGCAAGTGCGCCACGACATCAACACCGCCCACCGCCGCATTAGCCGGTTTGCCACCCTCGGCGAGAGCGTCATCGGATGGGAGGAAGCCGACAGTACCCGTTACCGCACCCTCCGCCTACGCACCGACAGCCTGCTGCAAGCATTTTTCATATATTATACCTCTCACTTCGCCCCTCGCTTATTCAGCACGTCCTTTATCATCTCTTTCACATCCTGCCCCACCTGCACGAAGTTCTTGTAGAGAATGCGTTCCCGCTCCTCCCTCGACGGGAAGGTGTAGAACTTCGGCAGTGGCACATACCCGGCTTCCTCATTCTTTATCTCCCTCATGTCGAAGTCGGTCTTGCAGAAGAATTTCGTGGTCTTGAACTCCTCGCTCTCCTGGATGTTCATTGAGCCGCCTGCACCGGTCTTTGTCTTTACGAAGTCCCTCGCCGTCTGGCCGCATATCCAGCCGGTTGACATGTCCGAGATTTTCGAGGCGGGTACAAGGCTGTCCATGTTTTCGTTCAGGTTGATGCTGGTCTTGTCCCGGTCGATGGTCACGCCTTTCTTTATCTGTACCACC
>CASEYC010000068.1 GCA_949292025.1 uncultured Bacteroides sp.
AGCACCATCACGGATGGGAAAATCGCCAGGATTAGAAAGAAAATCAATGCCAGGCCAAAGGAAAAACTGAATTTCCAAACATCGGCTGAATGCTTTTTCAAAAATATTTCGTAATGTTGCACTCGCTGGTTGACTCTGCCTTATAAAATAAGGGTTACTATGGTTGCAAATATATTCGTGTATTAATCAAAAATTTACATAGAAAATCATATCTTTGCAGGCATACAAGCGTTCTGTAACATCTGGGGAAAACAACTTTGTCAGTCACCGCTTTCTGCATGACAAGGGAGATTTCGTAAGATAGCAAGAATGTGATAAATTAGATGTGCCAATGAAAGAAATAGACAGAAAACTAATAGAAACAATCAACCGATACGTGGCTTCGGGAATTGAGCAGCAGGTGGATTACGAGAAATTCTACCTCTACTCACTTATTACCCATTCAACGGCCATCGAAGGCTCTACCGTGACTGAGGTGGAAAACCAGTTATTGTTCGATGAGGGGATTGTGGCCAAAGGGAGAAGCCTTGTGGAGCAGATGATGAATGTGGATTTGAAAAACGCCTATCTTTTCGGTTTCCAATGGGCAAAGACTTCCCAACCCTATACAGTAGATTTCTTGTGTGAATTGTCCGCTAAAGTCATGCGGCGTACAGGTTCGGAATACTCTGTATTAGGCGGTAATTTTGATTCCTCTAAAGGAGAGTTACGCCGCTGCAATGTAAGTGCAGGCATTGGTGGCAGAAGTTACATGGCTTTTCAGAAGATTCCTCAAGCCACCGCAAGCTTTTGCCAATGGCTGAACAGTGAATTGGCTTCAGTAGACAGAAACGACATGACGGCATGCTACCGTTTGAGCTTCGAAGCCCATTTCCGTCTGGTCACTATTCATCCATGGGTGGACGGCAACGGACGTACCACAAGATTGCTGATGAATATCGTACAGCGACAGTTGGGACTTATCCCTTCTATTGTGACGAAAGAAGCCAAAGGTGAATATATCCAGGCCCTGATTGACAGCCGGGAGCAGGAGGATAGCACGATTATTCAAGATGTAATACTTGCCCAGCACATTGCCAACCTTGAAAGCCGGATTTTACAGTATCAGCAAAGCATAGGTGATACTTAAATGAGTCGAGCAACCGTGGCGCGTTACATCAAAAACAATGAAGGTGTGTCGGAACGGAAAAGGATAATCTTTTAGACGCGGATTTTGCGGATGGTGCGGATTATTAATTTATGAAATCCGCTAAATCCGCATTATCCGCGTCTAAAAAATAAGGTGTAGAACCTGTGGTTTGTGGATGTTTACGTCAGATCACCTCAATAGCCGACGTAGGCAACCACCCCACCTTCCCGTCTTCCAGGCGGATTTCCTTCCACTCGCGCATCGTGTCATCCTTGATTTCCACCTTATGGCCTTCGTGCAGGATGAAGAGGCTGGTGCCGCTCTCGCTGGGCGTGCTTCTGACGGTGACGCTGGGAGAAAGGACAATGGCCTTGTCCCGTTCGGTCAATGCCTTCTTTTGTTGCAGGGCAAACACATTGCATAATATGGCCAACACCATCAAAGCCATGCCTGCAAAGAATCCGGCTTTCTTCAATCGGACGGTCTTCGAATAGAAGAACAAGCAGAGGCAAGCCAAGAACAGGATGAAGCAGGCAATGCCCCACCCCGCCCAAGCATCAATACTCAGGCAGTTTATCAAAGACTTGAACCAGCCGATGAAGAAGATTTCCGGCATCGGCGTCACCTGGTCTATGGTCTTGGCACGGGCTATCTCCAAATTGGCGCGCACATCGCCGTTGCCGGGTTCGAGCAGAAGGGCACGCTCGTAGTTCAGGATGGCACGGGCAATGTCGCCTGATTTATAATAACTGTTTCCCAAGTTGTAATACACCTCGGCCGATTCGCCTTGTTGGAGCAGGCCATCGTAGATTTGAATGGCAGACAGGTAATCATTCTGCATATAGGCACTGTCACCCGCCGCTTTGGTGGAGTTCTCTGTCCGGTGCAGGGTGGTGAAGTTCTCGCTCACCAGAGCGGAAGTATCCGCTTGAGCGGTATCCACGGCCATTTCCTGCCCCCAGACAAGTCCAAATGCCCATGACAGGCAAACCATAAGTAGTATCTTTTTCATAATCTTCTCCTAATTAATGTTTGATGGAACCTTCCATTTTACTGATGATATCCAACGCTTCCGCATAAATCTTGTCCATGCCCTGGTTGGCATCGGCAGGCGCGAAGCGGGCAAACTCGCAGTTGTCCAGCACTTTCAGGAATTCCGCGATGAGCGCGTTGTCCGCGCCATAATTGCGAAGTTCCTCCTCGATGTTGTCCTTGGAAAGGCGGGACATCGGGATGCTCAGTTTGTCGCTGACATAGCCCCAAAGCGCCTTCAGGACTTCATCATAGAACGCATCCTTCTTGTTGTCCGCCAACAGCTTGCCCGCCAGTTTCAGGCGTTTCACGGCCACCTTGTTGGCTTTCCGGGTGCGCACCTTGGCTACGTTGGCATTGGCTGCTATCTGCTTGCGGTAGATGAGGAAAAAGACGATGAACACCAGGGCGGGTATCAGGTAGAACAGCCAATATCCCGTCGTGCCGAAGAAGAAGCTGCCTCTTGGCGTCAGCTTCACTTTGTTTTGCTTGATGAAGCGGATGTCCTCGTTCAGCACCTTCAGCTCCTCCTTGTTGGTGAAGTTGGCAATGGTCTGGGTGGCGTTTCCTTCCCCTTTCTCCACGTGGAGGTCATAGCCCTCCGTGGTCAACGTCTTGTAGGACTTGGACTTCACGTCGAAGTAGGTGAAGGATACGGGCGGAATCTTGTAGTCACCCGGATTGCGCGGGATGGCCAGATATTCTATCACCTTGTTGCCGGAAAGCCCGTCGCTGGTCAGGCGGAAGTTGTTCTCGCTCTTCGGGTCGTAGATTTCGAAATCCTCGGGGAACTTCACTTCGGGGTTGGAGAGCAATTTCAGGTTGCCCGTGCCCGATATGACCAGTTTCACCGTGACGGCATCATTGGTCTTGACAGAGGTGCTGTTGATGGATGAAGAGATGTTCAAGTCGCCCACGCCTCCCGAGAAACCGGCAGGCTTGTCGGGCAGGGCCTTCACGTCGATGGTCAGTTTCGGGGTGAACAGGCTCTTCTTGACCATATAGCCGCCTCCCCCGCCGTTGAAGAAGGAATCGAAGTCGAAGGGATCCACCTGCGTGGCCACGGCTATGGAGGCATCGAAACGTGCCGCGTCTATGGTCAGCTTGCCCGATTGCTGGGGGAAGAGCACGAACTGGCGGAAGATGGTGGTCTGGTAGTTACGGCCTTTGTAATGCTCCAAGCCCCAGCGGCGGTTGGTGGGCAGCTCCACTTCCTGCGAATGGAAGCCTTTGAAGTCCGGCAGCTTGACATTGTCGAACCCGCGCAAATCCACTTGCGTGTAAATCTTGTACGTCAAGAGGATGGCCTCCTGCTCATAGACGGTGGTCTTGTTGATGGTGCCCGTGATGAACAGGTCGTTGCCGGAGATGGTCGCGCTTCCTGTCGTTCCCCGCTGTTGTCCGCTTTGGGAGGACTTGTCGGCGGGCAGCACCTTGATTTTTACTGAATTGGACACCATCTGATTGCCATCGGCCGTCACCGTGGCACCGGGGATGGTATATTCGCCCTCGGTCTTGGCCATCAGGATGTAGGTAAACGTGATGCTCTGCGTGCTGGTGGTCTTGCCGTTTATGATCTGCACGCTGCTCTGTGTGGAGCGGCTCGGCCCCATCAGCACATCGAATCCACGGATGGAAGCGACACGGAAATCCCTGACATCCTGCGTCGTGATGGTGTAGGACAAGCGGAACTGGTCGCCCACCGCCACGGCATCGGGAGCCGATGCGGTGAATGACACCTCCTCATCGGCCCAAAGAGGGATAGCGGCCATCATCAACATGGCCCATAAGAAAATGATTCTCTTCATATATGCTATTTTGTTTTATTCATTCGACTTACCAGTCTTTCTCCAGCCGCGAGCCTTGAATGACCTGCTGCTTCTTCACCTTGTCTTGCGTGTTCTGCTCGTCCTGCATCACGGAGTTCAGCAACTGTTCGGCATTCTCCTTGGACATTTCGTCCTGCTTCTGTTCGGGTTGCTGCTGTTGTTGCTGGTCCTGTTGGTCTTGTTGCTGCTGGTCTTGTTGTTGTTCCTGCTGCTGTTGTTGCTGCTGGTTCTGTTGGTCTTGGTTCTGGTTCTGCTGGTTTTGTTGCTGGTCTTTCAGCATCTTCTGGGCCAAGGCCAGGTTGTAGCGCGTCTCATTGTCACTCGGATTGTTGCGGAGCGATTCCTTGTAAGCCTCGATGGCTTTTTCATATTCCTTCATCGTGTGGAAGATGACTCCCATGTTATGGAATATCTGCGCCTTGCGCCCTTTGTCCTTCTCAATGCGGGCGGCATCGACAAATTCGTTCATCGCCTCCTGCGCCTTGTTCTGCCAAAGGAGCGTATTGCCCAGGTTGAAGCGGGCAATGGTGGAGCTGGGGTTCGCATCCAACGCCTTGCGGTAGTTGACCTCGGCGTCCACATAAACGCTGTCCTTGAAAGCACGGTTGCCCTTGCGGATATAGTCTCGCTCCGCCTTCTGTGCAAAGGCCGAGACGGACATCAAGAGCATCAAGGCCAATCCTAAGTATCTGTTGTGTATCATAAAATCACGATTCATTCATTTATATATATTGTGTAACAATAGTTCCAACGGCGGTGGAACCGGGTTCCGGTGGCGGTGGAACCGGGTTCCAGTGGCGGTGGAACCTTCCTCTTATCGTTTTGAGAACAAGCGCACATTGCGGAACAACGGGTTCTTGATTTCCAATATCAGCATCTCGCCCAGCAGGAGGATGAGGATAATCCACGCCACGGCCTGGAACTGTTCGTTGTATTCGGTGTAGACCTGCGTCTCCACGTCTGCCTTGGCCAGCTTGTCCACTTCCTTGGCGATGGCGCGTTGGGCATTGTTCGTGTTGTCCACACGGGCGTAAATGCCTTTTCCCGCACGGGCAATCTCCTGGCACATCTGCTCGTTCAGACGGGTCACCACCACATTTCCCTCGCGGTCGCGCCGGTAATCGTTGCCACCAGCAGCGGGAATGGGCGAACCATCTGGCGAACCGACGCCCAGGACATTCACCTGAATACCCTTGTCCGTGGCGCGCTTGATGGCCTCTTCCACCCCACCCTCGTGGTTCTCACCGTCGGTGATGAGGATGACCGTGCGCCCCACGCCCTCCTGGGGAGTGAAGCTGCGGGCAGCCAGGTCGATGGCGGCCCCGATGGCCGTGCCCTGCTTGGTGATGAGCGAAGGGTCGATGGTCTCCAGGAACATCTTGGCCGAGATATAGTCGCTCGTGATGGGCAGTTGCGTGAAGGCGTCGCCCGCGAAGACTATCATGCCCACCTTGTCGTTCTCCATCCTGTCCACCAACTGCGCCACGATGCGCTTGGCCTTCTGCAAACGGCTGGGCTGCACGTCTTCGGCCAGCATCGAATTGGAAATGTCCAAGGCGATGATGACCTCGATGCCCTGCCGCTTCACGGTCTCCAGCTTGGAGCCGAACTGGGGGCGTGCCAGGAGGACGGAGAACAATCCGATGGCCAGGAGCAGGATGGAAAACTTCACATCAGGCCGATGTTTGGACACATCGGGCATCAGCGAAGCCATCAGCTCGGGGTCGCCAAAGCGGCGGATGGCCTTCCGCCTCCGATAGTTGGAGTACAGGTAGAATGCTACCAGCAAAGGCAATAGCAAAAGCAAATATAAATAAGCAGGCTCTTCAAATCGAAACATAATCCTAAGATTTACGATGGTTCAACATAACACCCTCCGTCAGGGAATCTTCTTCAAGACGGAATTGCGCAACAACACCTCGAGCAACACGCACAGGAAAGCCGCCAAGGCAAACCACTGGTATTCCTCCTCGCGCTTGCTGTATTGCTTGACGTTCAGTTTGGTCTTCTCCAGCTTGTCAATCTCCTCGTAGACTTCTTTCAGCTTGGAGTTGCTTGTGGCCCGGTAATAGTTGCCTTCCGTGATGCCGGCTATCTGCGTCAGGGTCTTCTCGTCAATCTCCACGGGCAGGTTGACATACTGCACGGTGCCTCCCCCCATCGGATAGGGATAAGGTGCCGTGCCGTTGGTGCCCACGCCGATGGTGTACACGCGGATTCCGTAGGTCTTGGCTATCTCGGCGGCCGTCAGGGGGGAGATGTCTCCGCGGTTGTTCGTGCCGTCCGTCAGGAGGATGATGACCTTGGACTTCGCCTTGCTGTCTTTCAGGCGGGTCACGGCATTGGCGATACCCATGCCCACGGCAGTGCCATCCTCTATGAGGCCGCACTTGGTGTCCTTGATCAGGTTGAGCAACACCGCGTGGTCAACGGTCAAGGGGCATTGCGTGAAGCTCTCGCCCGCGAAAAGCGTGATGCCGATATTGTCGTTGGGTCGCCCGTTGATAAACTCCGCGGCCACCTCCTTGGCGGCTTCCAGGCGATTGGGCTTCAGGTCCTCGGCCAGCATACTGGTGGAGACGTCAATGGCCATCATAATGTCGATGCCTTCTATCTCGCTGTTCTGCCAGTTGTCCGTGGTTTGCGGGCGGGCCAGCACCAGGACGACCAATGTCAATGCGATAATCCGCAAGGCAAAGGGCACGTGAAGCAAATAGTTCTTGTAGCTCTTGGGCGTATGGGCATACACACGGGCATCCGAAATCTGAAGCGTGGCCTCATGGTTCTTCCGCTTTAGGATATACCATATTATATAAGGTATCAGCAGGAGCAACAAAAACAAATATCCGATATTAGCAAATACCATAGTTCAAATTAGTTTATGAATGGAACATCACATACATCCTCAGGCAAAGTAATTGTACAATTCCGAAATGATGTATATCAGAGACCACACCAGGATGGCCGCCAAGGCAGCAATGCCCGCCCCCAGCAACACCTTGGTGCGCAACGAACGTTTCTCCACGATGGTTATCTCGGTGGGTTGCGGCTTGGCGTTCTCGTCTTCCTTCTCCTTGGTCTCGTTGATGAAGTCGATGGCGTTGATGAGGTTGGCGTCGTTCTCGTTCATCAAGGGATTGTGCTTGGCAAATTTCACCAAGTCGGCCGTCTGAAACAAGACGCGCAAGTCGGACAAGGCTTCCTTGTCGTTGGTCTCCAACAACTTGTCAATGATTTCGGTGGAGGTCATCTCCATCGCGTTGAAGCCGAAACGCTCCTTGATGTATTGGCGGAGGGCATCGGTCAACTCTGTATAATACTCTTTCGGCTGTCCTTTCTGCCAGATTTTCTCCGACTTGATGCGCTCTATCTCCTGCATGGCCAACTGATGCGGCGGGAGTTTGGGCTCTACCCTCACCTTCCGGATGATGGGCTTGTTGTCCCGGATGCGCTTCACCAGGTAAATCAATGCCAACAAGAAAGGCACAAACAAGAGCGCGGCGGCTATGGAGACATACCAGTCTTCCCACGCGAAAGGAGCCTTCATCACCGTTTTGGGACCAAAGAACTGATCAGGATGAAGCGTGTCCACAGGGATGGAATAGACCTTCAGGGCCAATGCCTTGGAGTGGTAGGGCTTGTTGTCCACCAGCACCTCCATCGGGGGCAGGTAGTAGAGGGCGGAGTCAAAGGATGTCACCGTGTATTCCTGTGTCAACACGGCGCGTTGCCCGTTGTTCAACAATTGCGTGTCACACTTGGCCACATCGAGCACCTCCACACCCCGCACCAACGTATCGGGATAGAGCGGGAAGATGGCCCGCTTGTCCGCATCGAGGGTGACTTGGAGCTTGATTCTCGCCTGCTGGCCGATAAGGATTTGCAAGGAGTCGATGGTGGCATCCACGATGACGGATTGCGCCTTCATCCCTTGGCTTCCCAGCAAGGCTCCTGCCATAATGATAAACAGAATATATCTCTTCATTGCTAACCTTCTACTCAATTACGTTTCGCAAACAAGTTCATCAACGCCTTCACATAGTCCTGGTCGGTGCGCACCGAGACATTGTCCACATTGCTCTTGGTGAAGGTGTCGTTCAGTTCGGCCTGCCGGCTGAGCCACCACTCGCGATGGGCACGGCGCACCGCCTTCGAGGAGGTGTCTATCCATTGCTCGTGACCCGTCTCGGCATCCTTGATCTTCATCAAGCCCACGGGAGGCAATTCCTCCACACGTCGGTCATAGACCTGGATGGCCACCACATCGTGCTTGCGGTTGGCTATGGTCATCGCATTCTTGAAATTCTCCTGGTCGATGAAGTCGGAGAGGACAAAAGCCGTACACCGGCGTTTCATGACGTTGGTCAGGTACTCCAAGGCCATGCGGATATTGGTGCGGCGGCTCTGGGGATGGAAATCAAGCAATTCGCGTATGATGAAAAGGATGTGTTTCCGCCCCTTCTTGGGAGGGATGAACTTCTCGATGCGGTCGGAGAAGAAAATGACTCCGATTTTATCATTGTTCTGTATGGCGGAGAAAGCCAGCGTGGCCGCTATCTCCGTCACCATATCCTTCTTCATTTGCTTCACCGTGCCAAACTCCAGGCTTCCGGAAACATCGACCAGGAGCATCACAGTCAACTCGCGCTCTTCCTCGAACACCTTCACGTAGGGCTTGTGGAAGCGCGCGGTCACATTCCAGTCAATGTCGCGTATGTCATCGCCAAACTGATATTCACGCACCTCCGAGAAGGCCATGCCCCTACCCTTGAAGGCCGAATGGTATTGGCCCGCAAAGATATTGCTGGACAAGCCCCGTGTCTTTATCTCAATCTGACGAACTTTCTTTAATAATTCAGTCGTTTCCATTCGTCCAGAAGAATCAAGGCACTTCCACTTTGTTCAATATCATACTTACGATTTCATCAGAGGTCAGGTTGCTGGCTTCAGCCTCGTAGGTCAGGCCGATGCGGTGACGCAATACATCGTGGGCCACGGCGCGCACATCTTCAGGGATGACATAACCGCGACGCTTGATGAAGGCATAGCTTCGTGCGGCCAAAGCCAGGTTGATGGAGGCACGCGGAGAACCGCCGAAGCCAATCATGCCCTTCAAGTCCTTCAAATCATATTTCTCCGGATAGCGGGTGGCAAAGACGATGTCCACGATATACTTTTCGATTTTCTCGTCCAGATAGACCTGGCGCACCACCTTGCGGGCTTCGAGGATTTCATCGGCTTTCAGGATGGGCTTGATGACGGTTTTGTCGCCATTGATATTTTGGCGGATGATTTGCTTTTCTTCCTCCAGCTTGGGATAGTCAATGACCACCTTCAGCATGAAACGGTCCACCTGCGCCTCGGGCAAGGGATAGGTGCCCTCCTGCTCGATGGGATTCTGCGTGGCCATCACTAGGAAAGGCTCCGGCAAGCGGAAGGTCTCGTTGCCGATAGTCACCTGGCGCTCCTGCATCGCCTCCAGCAAAGCGCTCTGCACCTTGGCGGGGGCACGGTTGATTTCATCGGCCAGGATGAAATTGGCAAAGACGGGGCCTTTCTTCACCTGGAAAGTTTCGTCTTTTTGGCTATATATCATGGTGCCCACCACGTCGGCGGGCAACAGGTCCGGGGTAAACTGAATGCGGCTATATTGGGCATCAATCAAGGAGGCCAGTGTCTTGATGGCCAACGTCTTGGCCAATCCGGGGACACCCTCCAGCAACACGTGTCCGTCTGATAAAAGTCCGATTAACAAGGATTCCACCAAGTGCTTTTGGCCAACAATGACCTGATCCATACCGGCGATAATGTTCGTCACAAAAGCACTTTGTCTTTCAATCCGCTCGTTCAATTCGCGGATATCAACTATTTCAGCCATAAATCAATATAGTTTTAATGTTTTATTTATTGTTCAGTTTTTCGTCACCCTTTCTTTTGGGCTTCCAAAAGTACGGCAATAAAATAACCGCACCAACTAATATATATTAAAAAACAATTCTAAATCTTTAGATTAAACTACTTTCATAGAGATTTGAATTTATGTAAACAAGCTCTTCCTCATGCCTTTCCTTCGCGGAGCCACAGCCTTTCTTTCGAGAAAGCACTGCCTATTCTTCGGCGTGTCCCCGGACAGGCGTCTGCGAGGAAATCAGATGGATGGAGTCATCTTGCACGCACTGCGAAGAATCCTCAAGCACCTGCATTTCAACAAATTCCTCATCAAGATTTTGCATCCTTTCCTCTTTGGCCATCCGCGTGCGGTTCACAAAAAAGAAAATGCACCCCAGCAACGTCAAGAGCAAAACTATAAGCACGATGTATATCTTCATTGCAGATTTGCGCGCCGGTGAGGCGGTTTCTTCAAAGACAGGTTCAGGCGGAGTTTCCGGGGCAGGTTCTTCCATGCTCTTTTCCTCATCGGGCATGGGCTTCTCCTCCTTCTTATCTTCAGAGGCGGTTTCTGTATCCGTAAACATGGTGTTTGCGTCTCTAACTATGATGTTTGCGTCTCTAACTATGATGTTTGCGTCTCTAAACACGGCATTTGTATCCTCAAACACGGTGTTTTCATTCAAAATCACCGTCTCAAAATGTGCAAAAGGCTTGTTTATGGTGTCCCTCAAAGAAGCATCCGGCGTGAAAGACACCTTCGTATATCCGGGAATCTCGAACCGCTCCTTTGTATTGATGTTCATGCTTTCCCTGGCATCCACTTCTATCAACTTGAAAACGCCAAGTCCTTTTATCTTTACATACTTGTCCCTATCCAAGGCACTCACAATCAAGGAGAAGAACTCCCGGATAAAATTATCCGCTTCTTCCTTGGTAAGTGCGTTTTGCGAAACCAGCACGCTGGATAAGTCCTGTATGTTTATTTTCTCATTCATCAGCCATCAGAAATCAGGGAAAAGCCCTTATTATTTGAATTTATCCTTCAGCGAGGCGCTGGGTTTATAGGAAAGCACCAGCTTGGGCGGCACCAACATCCGTTGCTTGGAAACCGGATTGACGGATATGCGTTCAATCTTTTTCTTCACTTCGAATGTCCCGAACCCTTGGATATACACAGTGTTTCCCTCTTCCAGTTGGCGGGTCATTTCGGAGAGCAGCGATGCCACCAAATCCGACGTTTCCTTGGAAGAACGCCCCATTTTAGCGGATAATTCTGAGATAAAATCTTTATTGTTCATGGTTCATTCGATTGAAGTCCAGTTGGATTGCCCGTCAAGCGCTCAGACAATGACTTGTCCATACAAATCATAATCTTCCGCATCCACGATTTTCACCGGATAGAACTCGCCTATATGCAAACGGGGAGCACCTTCGCATGCAATCAGAATTTCCGGGTCAACTTCCGGCGAATCAAATTCACTCCGTCCCACATAATAATCCCCCTCTTTCCGGTCGATAATCACCCGCATCTGCCGGCCTATCTTGGCGGCGCTCAATTCGGCGGAAATTTCTTGCTGGATGCCCATCAATTCGTCCAGACGCTTTTGCTTGATTTCATCGGGTATGTCGTCCGTATAATGCAAGGCGGAGTAAGTGCCCTCTTCTTCCGAATAGGCAAAAGCCCCCATTCTATCGAAGCGAACTTTGCGGACAAAGTCTTTCAGCTCTTCAAAATCGGCTTCGGTTTCTCCGGGAAAACCCACCATAAGCGTTGTCCGCAGATGTATGCCGGGCACCTCACGGCGGAATTGCTCTATCAGGTGATAAGTCTCTTCCTTCGTCACATGGCGATGCATCCGCCCAAGCACATTATCGCTGATGTGCTGCAAGGCGATGTCCATATATTTGCACACATTGGGACGCTCCCTCATCACGCGGAGCAAATCCATGGGGAAATGTGCCGGATAGGCATAATGCAGACGAATCCACTCCACACCGGGAATGGCGGACATCTGCTCAATCAATTCGGGCAGGGCCTGCCTCTTGTACAAGTCTACTCCATAATAGGTCAATTCCTGGGCAATCACCTGAAACTCCTTCACACCACATCCGACCAGATAGCGGACTTCGTCCAAGATTTCTTCCATCGGGCGCGACACGTGCTTACCTGTAATGATAGGTATGGCACAATAAGCGCACGTGCGGTCGCATCCTTCCGAAATCTTCAGATAAGCGTAGTGTGCGGGGGTAGTCAAGGAGCGTTCGATGTGCAACCCTTCGTCATAATGCTTGCCGAGGTCTTCCAGAAGTTCTTTCCAGTTGAATTTCCCGTAAAACTTGTCCACTTGGGGGATTTCCAAGGATAATTCCTTCAGGTAGCGTTCGGAAAGGCATCCCATGACATACAGCTTCTTCAGATGCCCTTCCTCCTTGGCTTGGGCAAATTCAAGAATCATGTTGATGGATTCCTCCTTCGCATCCCCGATGAATCCGCACGTATTGATGACGGCCACTTCGCCTTTGGGATGCTCGGCATCGTGAGTCACCTGGAAGCCCGATGCTTCCAACTGGCGTTTCAAACGCTCCGAATCCACCAGGTTTTTGGAGCAACCCAATGTGATGATATCTATCGTATTGTGCTTCATTTGTTATCTCCGAACAATGAATCTACAAATTCTTTCTTGCGGAAGACTTGCAAATCCTCCATGCCTTCGCCCAATCCGATGTACTTCACAGGAATCTTGAACTGGTCGGAGATGCCGATAACCACGCCTCCCTTGGCCGTGCCGTCCAGCTTGGTGACTGCCATGGCCGTGACTTCCGTGGCCAAGGTGAACTGTTTGGCTTGCTCGAAAGCATTCTGCCCCGTCGAGCCGTCCAATACCAGCAAGACTTCGTTCGGAGCCTCGGGCACCACTTTCTTCATCACGTTCTTTATCTTGGTCAACTCGTTCATCAGGCCGATTTTGTTGTGCAGGCGTCCGGCGGTATCTATGATGACCACATCCGCATGATTGGCCACCGCCGAACTCAACGTGTCAAAAGCCACCGATGCAGGATCCGACCCCATCTTTTGCTTCACAACAGGCACCCCTACACGTTCGCCCCAAATCACCAGTTGCTCCACAGCCGCCGCCCTGAAGGTATCTGCCGCCCCCAAGTAAACGGATTTCCCGGCTTTCTTGAACTGGTAAGCCAGCTTGCCGATGGTCGTGGTCTTTCCCACTCCATTGACGCCTACCACCATGATTACGTAGGGTTGCTTTCCGGCCGGTATATCGAAATCATCCGCATCCACCGAGTTGTTTTCAGTAAGCAAGGCGGAGATTTCATCGCGCAAAATCCTGTTCAGTTCCTGCGTGTTCATGTATTTGTCCGCAGAAACGCGCTTCTCGATGCGCTCTATGATTTTCAGCGTGGTCTCCACGCCTACGTCGGAAGTAATCAATACTTCTTCCAAATTGTCCAGCACCTCATCGTCTACTTTCGACTTTCCGGCAATGGCGCGGGCAATCTTCCCGAACACGCTTTCCTTGGTTTTGGATAACCCCTTGTCTAACGTTTCCTTCTTTTCCTTGGAGAAAAAACTAAATATTCCCATCGCGTTGTGGTTTATAATACTACTTTATGCTACAAAGATATAATAAAACTGACAAAGAATGAAAGATTCATTCATTTTTCCTTCAAAAAGAAGTCCCCTTATCAGCTTTTTGCCAATAAGGGGACTCATAATCAACAGTATACGATATACTTTTTCTTATTTCTTGAAAAAGTCCTGTACCTTTTCATTAGCTACCATTTGTTCATCAAAAATGTAAGCGCCCGTCTTCGGAGACTTCACCATCTTGATAACCTTGGTATATGCACGACCTTCCTTGGAGCCTTCGTGCAAGCTTGCAACTGTTTTCTTTGCCATAGACGGTTATCTTTTTATAATTACTTAATTTCTCTGTGGATTGTCACTCTTTTCAGGATAGGATTGTATTTCTTCAATTCCAATCTTTCCGTCGTATTCTTTCTGTTCTTGGTCGTGATATAACGAGAAGTACCCGGCATACCGCTATCCTTGTGCTCAGTGCACTCCAAAATCACTTGTACTCTGTTGCCTTTAGTTTTCTTTGCCATCTTTCGTAATCTCCTCTATTTTTTAGCCGATAACTTTAATGCTCTTCCAATCGCAATAACCTTTGGCCACTGCCTCTTTCAGAGCTGCATCCAAGCCTTTCTTGTTAATAACACGCAAACCGTTGGCGCAAATGCTAAGGCTAATCCAGCAATCCTGCTCAACGTAGTAGAATTTCTTCGTAAACAAGTTCACATCGAAAGTACGTTTGGTTCTTCTCTTAGAATGTGAAACGTTGTTGCCAATCATGGCTTTCTTTCCGGTAATTTGACAAATCTTCGACATCTCTATCTATTTTTTATAGTTTCTATCTGATGTTTATTTCAAACAGAGCGCAAAGTAAGTACTTTTATTGTTAATATACAAGCTTTTTCCAAAATAATTCATTGCCTAATAGCATTTTCCCTTTATTTTAGTAAGAAAAGAGCTTCATCTTGCATATCATGCCCTGTTTTTAGGTAACTCTTATCAGTATCCTTGAAAAGTCTTCATAGCCGGGCGACGGATGCAAGCATTCTTCTCCGGATTTCAAAGACTTTTGTCAGGAGACTTGCTCCAACTCCGCGCAAAGCATGGAGAGCACATCCCGGATGGCCCTCTTCACGTTTTCCGTCCTGCCCAAATCGCCTTCTTCCTTTCGGGCAACGACCTTATCCCCGCACGCCACGGCCATCCAAATGGTCCCTACCGGTTTTTCCGGGGTGCCTCCGCCAGGTCCTGCAATCCCGGATGTGGCCACGGCGCATCCGGTTTTCAGCGTTTCCATCGCGCCTTTGGCCATCTCGATGACGGTTTCGCGGCTTACGGCTCCATGTTTTTCCAGCGTCTGGGGCGAGACGTGGAGGAGGTTCATTTTTACTTCGTTCGAATAGGCCACGATGCCTCCCTTGAAATACGTGGAGCTTCCCGGCACCGAAGTTATCAACGCCGCAATGCCCCCGCCCGTGCAACTTTCTGCGGTGGAAAGGGTCATTCCTTTATTCTTCAAATATTCGCCTACTTTTTCTTCTATCGTCATAAGACACCTATTGTTATAAGGAAACGCGCGAATAAGCGGGCGCATCCATCGGACAAAACTCCTTGTCCAGGTACTTGAAATACCCCGTGATGGCTATCATGGCCGCATTATCCGTCGTATAACTGAACTTGGGGATGAAAATATCCCATCCGTATTTCTCCGCATGTTCGCGGAAGGCATTGCGCAATCCGTTGTTGGCGGATACGCCTCCGGCGACGGCCACTTCCCTGATGTGGTATTGCTTGGCGGCCTTGCGCAGCTTGTCCATCAGGATATCCACGATGGTTGCTTCCAATGAAGCCGCCAAATCCGTCTTGTGATGCTTGATGAAATCGGGATCTTCCTTCACCCACTCGCGCAAGGAATAGAGGAAAGACGTCTTCAAGCCGCTGAAGCTGTAATCCAATCCGGGGATGTGCGGCTTGCTGAATGTGTAAGCTTTAGGATTCCCCTGGCGGGCCAGCTTGTCTATGATGGGGCCTCCGGGATATCCCAATCCCATCACCTTCGAGCATTTGTCAATGGCTTCTCCGGCGGCGTCGTCGATGGTTTGCCCCAGGATTTCCATATCATTATAGGCTTTCACTAGGATAATCTGCGAGTTGCCTCCGGACACCAGCAAGCACAGGAAAGGGAAATTGGGCTGATGGTTCTCCTCGCCTTCCACTTTAATAAAATGCGCCAAGACATGGCCGGTCAGGTGATTGACATCTATCATGGGGATGCCCAAGGAGCGGGCAAATCCTTTTGCAAACGACACGCCCACCAACAATGAACCCATCAGGCCGGGGCCGCGCGTGAAGGCCACGGCGCTCAGTTCTTCTTTCGCCACCCCCGCACGCTTCAACGCTTCATGCACCACAGGGACTATATTTTGCTGATGGGCGCGCGAAGCCAACTCCGGCACCACTCCCCCGTATGCCTCGTGAACTGCCTGGCTGGCAACTACATTCGACAACAGATAGCCGTCCTTTATGACGGCCGCCGAGGTGTCATCGCACGAAGATTCGATTCCCAATATCAGTGTACTCATACTAATTTTGCATTAATCCGGCGCAAAAATAATGATAAAAGTAGATTCCTAACATATTATTTGCTATTTTTGTTGGCTGATTACAAAAATTGTCGCCTTATCAAAAAACTGAAGAGAACCATACGCGTCATTGTCGGTATCATACTGGGTGTGTATATCGGCATCATCCTATTGCTGAACCTGCCCGGCATCCAGCAACAGATGTCCGTATGGGCATCCAGCCGGCTAAGTTCCATGCTGGGAAGCGAATTGCGCATAGGGCAAATCAACATGGGATTCCTCAACCGCATCATCATCAATGACTTGTACGTAAAGGACTTGTCCGGGAAAGACATGCTGAAGGTGGCCCGCCTGTCGGCCAAATTCGACTTCTTGCCCTTGCTGGAGGGGAAGATTTCCATCAGCAACATCCAGCTTTTCGGCTTTGCCATCCGCCTGAACAAAAAGACGCCGCAGGATGACCCCAATTTCCAGTTCATCGTGGACGCCTTCAAGCCCAAGGAGAAGAAAACGACCAGCCTTGACTTGGATTTGCGCATCAACTCCCTGCTCATCCGGAGGGGAACCTTGACCTACGACGTGCTTTCCGAGAAGGAAACCCCGGGGAAATTCAACGCCAGCCACATCGCGCTGGACAACATCATTGCGGGCATCTCCCTGAAAGCCATCCGGAGCGACAGCATCAACGCAGCCATCAAACGCTTGAGCGTGTCCGAAGCCAACTCCGGCTTCGAGCTGAAAAAACTCGGCTTGCAAGTGGTGGGCAACACGAAGAATATGCGCATCAAGGATTTTGAGATTGCCCTGCCCCATACCTCCATCCAGATGGATACCATCCGCCTGCAATATGACAGCATTGGCGCGATTCGCAATTTTGTTGACGGGGTGGATTTCTCTTTCCAAATGAAGCCTTCGCAAATCACCCTGCAAGACTTGTCCGCCTTCGTGCCTGCATTGGGGGCTTTCCGCGAGGCATTGCAAATGGAAATCAAGGCGAGCGGAAGCCTGAACAACCTGAAATGTTCAAAACTTTCCATATCTTCCCCTGGCCGGCACTTCTATATGCAGGGCGATGCTTCCTTGCAAGACCTTTCCCAACCGGACAATGCCTACGTCTTTGCCAATCTTTCGCGGTGGCAGGCTGACCGCGAAGGCGTGTCCTTCCTTTTGCAGAACTTTGGCAACGCCACGCCGCCTGCCTTGCAAAACCTGGGAAATATCTCCTTCCGGGGCGAATTATCCGGCTATTTCACCGACCTCGTCACCTACGGACGCATCCGGACGGATTTGGGGGAAGTCTATACGGACGTAAAGATTTCTTCCAACAAGGAAGAAGGATACCTCGCCTATTCAGGACAAGTGAAGACACAAGACTTTGACTTGGGTGCCATGCTGGACAATGCCAAATTGGGGAAAATCACCCTGAACCTGAACGTGGACGGCACCCACAGGAAGCAGCAATATCCCCACATCATCCTAAAGGGATTGGTGGCGTCCATAGATTATAGCCAATACGCTTATCAGAATATCACGCTCGACGGGGAATACAAACACGGAGGATTCACCGGGGAGATGGCCTTGGAGGATGCCAACGGCGCCATCAAACTGAACGGCAGCATCAATACCGCCGGAAAGATTCCTACGTTCAACTTCCTGGCCACCATCGACCATTTCCGTCCACACGAATTGCACCTGACGCCCGCCTACGAAAATGCCGAATTTTCCGCCCGCCTGAAAGCGAACTTCACCGGAGGCTCCATTGACGAGATGAACGGTGAAATCAACTTGGACAGTTTGTATTACACCCTTCCGGAAAAGACTTACTTCCTGCGCAATTTCAAGGTATCGGCCATCAACGAAAGCGGGAAAGAGAAATCCCTGGCCATACATTCAAATTTCATGGCCGGAAGCATAGCGGGCAATTATTCTTACAAGACACTGCCCGCCAGCATCCTGAACATCATGAAGGGATATATCCCGGCACTGATAGACAAGGATTCCTCCAAGGACAACAAGAGGAAGAAGAAAAAAACGGCCCGGACAGACAACAATTTCCACTTCGACCTGCATCTGTATGACACGGAGCTGATTTCGGCCATCTTCGATTTGCCTCTGAAAATATATGCCCACTCCACCATCAAGGGATACTTCAGCGATGCCTCCCAGCGGTTGAGGGTGGAAGGATATTTCCCACGGATGCGGTATAAGAACAACTACATTGAATCAGGTATGTTCCTCTGCGAAAATCCTGACCGGCAATTCCGCACCTCCTTGCGCCTCACCAACCGGAAGCCTAAAGGAGCTGTAAACATCGCCTTGGAGGCGCAAGCCCAAAACGATAGCATAAGGACCGTCTTGAACTGGGGAAACAATGGCAACACCACGTACAGCGGAAGTCTGTCCACCCTCACCCGACTTATCCGGGAAGAGATGCCCGACTCCTTGCAGAAGCGCCACCTTGCTCATGCGCCCGCCAAGGCGCCGTTGAAAACCGTCATCCAGATTCATCCGACTGACGCCATACTCAACGACACCCTTTGGCAGATACATCCCTCGGAGGTCATCATAGATTCGGGGAAGGTCTTTGTCAACGACTTCAGGTTCAGCCACGAAGAGCGGCATCTGCACATAGACGGCATCATCTCGAAAATGCCGGAAGACACGATACAGATAGACTTGCGCGACATCAACATCGGCTACGTCTTCGACATTGCCAACTTGGGAGTAAACTTCCAGGGAGAAGCCACAGGGCCGGCCTTTGCCAGTGGCGTATTGTCCTATCCCGTGATGAGCACGGACTTATCCATCCGCAACTTCGGATTGAACGAAGGCCTCCTGGGTGACGCCCAGATACATGGCGAATGGCACCACGACGTGAAAGGCATTTATCTCGATGCGCGCATCCGGGAGAAAGACATCGCCAGGACACGCGTCCATGGCTTCATCTACCCCATTAAGCCAACCAGCTCGCTGGATTTGCAGATTGACGCGGAAGGGACGCAACTGAAGTTCATACATCATTATATGAGGAGCATAACCTCCGACTTCAACGGACGGGTATGGGGAGACGTGCATTTCTACGGGAGGTTCAAGGCACTGACCATGGAAGGGAAAGTCAGGGGAGATGCTTCGCTCAAGGTGGATGTCCTCAACACGACCTATACCATAAAAGATAGCATATACATCGCGCCTACCGGATTGACTTTCCGCAACAACCGGATTTTTGACACACAAGGGCACGAAGGAAAAGTGAACGGATACCTGCACTACCAGCACTTCAAGAACTTGGAGTATCACTTCAGTTTCAATGTCAACAACATGCTGGTGATGAATACGGCAGAATCCATCGACTTTCCTTTCTACGGGGTCGTTTATGGCACAGGCAACGCCACGATAGCAGGCAATCCCAACGACGGTGTAACCATAGATGTGGCCATGACCACCAATAAGAATACCTCTTTTACCTACATTAAAGACAACGTGACTTCGGCGGTAAGCAACCAGTTTATCAACTTCGTGGACAAAACGCCTAAGAGACAGACCTATGACGCTTCCCTCTCCGACTATGAGATAGCCCAAAAGGAATTGGAAGAGGAAAAAGAGAAGACGGGCGACACGGACATCCGGCTGAACCTGCAGGTGGATGCCACTCCAGATGCCTCCATGCGCATCATCATGGATCCCATGGCGGGAGACTACATCAGCGCGAAAGGTTCGGGCAACATACGCACCGAGTTTTTCAATAAAGGGGACGTGAAGATGTTTGGCAACTACCGCATCCAGCAAGGCGTCTACAAGTTCAGTCTCCAGGAAATCATCCGAAAAGACTTTACCATACAAGAAGGAAGCACCATTTCCTTCAACGGCTCTCCCCTGAACGCATATCTGGACATCCAAGCCCACTATACGGTCAATTCCGCCTCATTGAACGACTTGATTCCCAACGCCAATGAATATGTCAACCAGACGAATGTGAAGGTGAACTGCATCATGGGCATCTCCGGCCAGCTGACTTCGCCGGACATCAAGTTGGATTTGGACTTGCCCAACGAGCGCGAGGAAGTGCAAGCCCTTGTGCGCAACTACATCCCCGACGAAGAGCAAATCAATATGCAGATACTCTATCTGTTAGGCATAGGTAAATTCTATGCTCCCGAGAATACGGGCACGGCCCAAAACTCGAACATGATGTCGAGCGTCTTGTCATCCACCCTTTCCGGACAACTGAACAATGCCCTTTCAAACATCATCAATAACAACAACTGGAATATCGGTACCAACTTCAGCACCGGCGAAGGATGGACAGACATGGAGTTCGAAGGCATGCTTTCCGGGCAACTGCTCAACAACCGCCTGCTCATCAACGGCAACTTCGGATATAGGGAAAATCCCATGGCCAACACGAACTTTGTCGGCGACTTTGAAGCGGAATGGCTCGTCACCCGCTCCGGAAACATCCGCCTGAAAGCCTATAACGAAACCAACGACCGGTATTATACCAAGACGAACCTGACCACGCAAGGCATAGGCATCATATTCAAGAAAGATTTCGACAAATGGACAGACCTGCTCTTCTGGAAAAACTGGAGACTAAAGCGTCTGAGGAACAGGCACACCCAGGCTGACACCATCATGCACCAGACAGATTCGACATCCGTCCAAAGCCGGCAGAACCAGCCAGCCGATTCTTTAACCGACACATTCATAAATATAGAATAACTACATGCAAGCATTGAACCTGCCCCCGTTTGACGCACGGATAGACACCAAAGAAGGGAAACATTTCATCCTCGATGTCATCCGCCGGCGATACGTCGCCCTGACCCCCGAAGAATGGGTGCGCCAACATTTCGTCCACTACCTGATAACCTACAAGGGATTTCCCCGCGCATTGATGGCCAACGAAGTGCAACTCTGCCTGAATGGCACAAAAAAGCGCTGTGACACCGTGCTTTACAAGCGCGACCTCACAGCGCAAATGATTGTGGAATATAAGGCTCCTGACGTGAAAATCACACAGGCCGTCTTCGACCAAATCGGCCGTTACAACCTGGTGTTGCATGTCGATTACCTGGTGGTCAGCAACGGGTTACGCCATTATTGCTGCCGGATGGACTACGAGCATAACACCTATAGGTTCTTGCCCGACATTCCGGCTTATGAAGCGTTGTAATCCCGTGCGGACCTCAACCGCTCGACGGCTTCCTCCAAGGTTTATGCCTCAGAGGTGATTTTCCGTCTGCGCGTCGGCTTCTCCTTGACCACCTCCTTGGTTTCAGTAGTAGTGACGCCTGCCAGTTCGGGGTCAATCATGATGCGACCACAATATTCGCATACGATGATTTTCTTGCGCGAACGGATATCCAACTGGCGCTGGGGCGGAATCTTGTTGAAGCAACCGCCACAGGCATCACGCTGCACATAGACAATGCCCAAGCCATTGCGGGAGTTCTTACGGATGCGCTTGAAGGATTGCAGCAGTCGGGGTTCAATCTTGGTCTCCAGGTCTTTGGCCTTGTCGCGCAGGCGTTCTTCCTCCTGCTTGGTCTCGGATACGATTTCATCCAGTTCGTTCTTCTTGGCTTCCAAGTCCTTGTTGCGTTCCTCCATCTTCTCCGTGCACTTCTCCACTTCCTTTTCCTTCTCGGTCTGCTGGTCGGTGAACTCACGGATGCGCTTCTCGCACAGTTCTATTTCCAGCGTCTGGAATTCGATTTCCTTGCTCAGGAAGTCATACTCGCGGTTGTTGCGCACATTCTCCTGCTGGTCCTTGTACTTTGCCACGGAAGCCTTGGCCGTTTCGATTTCCACCTTCTTCCCGGCGATGGAGGTCTTCAGCTCCGCAATCTCGGATTTCAATCTCTCCACACGGGTGCTCAGGCCGGCTATCTCGTCTTCCAAGTCCTGCACCTCCAAAGGCAGTTCGCCACGCAAGGTCTTGATTTCATCAATCTTGGACAACATCGTCTGCAACTGATACAACGCCTTCAGTTTCTGTTCTACAGTCAAGTCCTGTGAGTTCTTCTTTACTTCTTTGGTTGTAGCCATAACTTTTAATCTTTACATATACCTAATAGGGTTCGTGCTCACCCGGGTCTGCCTTACGGGCAACTGGGGACACGCCCCCTTGATTATTTCCTCCAATAGTTCCACGGTGTATTGCTCGCTCTCGAAATGGCCGAGGCTTGCCAAGAGAATGCCCTCGCCGTGCCCTTGAAATTCGTGGTACTTGATTTCGCCGGTCAGGAAGGCATCGGCGCCTGCACTTACGGCCTGGGGAATCAGGAACGCCCCTGCCCCTCCGCACAAGGCGACCTTCCGAATCTCGCGGCCACACAGGCGGGTGTGCTCCACGCAGGCCGCTTCGAAGGTTTTCTTGACGCGACGCAGGAAGCCGGTTTCCGTCTCCGGCTCTTCCAGCAGCCCGATGATGCCCGAACCGCCCTGGCGCCCATCCCCGCAAGGTTGCAGGAAGCAGACATCCGTCAGCCCTATCTTCTCCGCCATCTTGAAGTTGACGCCACCGGGCGCATTGTCCAGGTTGGTGTGCGCGGCATAGATGGTGATGCCGTTGCAGATGGCCTTCATGACGCACCGCTCCACGGGAGTACGCCCGGTCAGGGACTTCAGGCCGTGGAAGATAAGCGGATGGTGGGACACCACCAGGTTCAGCCCCAAGGCTTCCGCCTCGTCCAGCACTTCCTCGGTGACGTCCAGACACAACAAAGCCCCTGTGGCTTCCGCCTCTGTCAGCCCCAGTTGCAAGCCTGCATTGTCGAAGCCGTCTTGCAAGGGCAGAGGCGCGAAACGCTCAAGGGCATCAATGATTTCCTTGATTTTCATCACACTCGTAGATTTGGGCGCAAAGGTAGGTAAAAAATGGGAGATATGGAAGCACAAGCCGCCCTAATTTTTTGGCAATACGGATGGGACACCGTATCTTTGCCCAAGCAAACCCAATATATAAGAACATGAAAGATATCCGAACCAACTCCGCGTATGCCTGGCTCCTGGCCGCACGCCCCAAGACACTGACTGCTGCCCTCGTCCCCGTCCTGATGGGCAGCGGGCTGGCTTTCTCCGACGGGGCTTTCCAGACGCCGATGGCCGTGCTCTGCCTGCTCTTTGCCTGCACGATGCAGATAGCGGCCAACTTCATCAACGACCTGTATGACTACCAGAAAGGGACGGACCGCGAGGACCGCCTCGGTCCACGGCGCGCCTGTGCCGAGGGCTGGATTACGCCCCGTGCCATGCGCATAGGCATCGGCCTGACGCTGCTCGCCGCCTGCCTGTGCGGCCTGGGACTCCTTTATCTCTCCTGGGGGGAACTGCCGCACGGAGGCTGGGAACTGATTGCCGTGGGCGTGACGTGCATCCTCTTCGCCTTCCTCTATACGACTTACTTGTCCTACCGGGGATGGGGCGACGTGCTGGTGCTGGTGTTCTTCGGCTTCGTGCCCGTGGGGGGGACGTATTATGTGCAGACTGGGATGCTGAACGCCGACGTGCTGGTGCTCTCGGTGGTGGCGGGACTGGTCATCGACACGCTGCTGATGGTCAACAACTACCGCGACGTGGAGCAGGACAAGATCAGCGGGAAGCAGACCCTCGTGGCACGCCTCGGCGCACGCTTCGGGCGGCAGGCCTACCTGGCCCTGGGCATCGCGGCGGTGCTGCTCTGCACGTGGTTCGTCTTCAGCGGACGCCTGTCGTGGATGGAGTTCATCTGGGCGCCGTGCATCTACCTCTACCTGCACCTCCTGACGTGGCGGCACATGTGCATCATCCGCAGCGGGGAAAAGTTGAACAGCATACTGGGCGAGACTTCGCGCAATATGCTGTTCATCGGCATCATGCTGAGCGTGGCGCTCTGCTGATTCATCTGTCCTTGTACATCCGTTCGTAGTACTTCTGATAGTCGCCGCTGGTCACTTCTTCCACCCAATCCTGGTGGTTGAGGTACCACTCGATGGTGCGGACGATGCCCACCTCGAACGTGGTCTCGGGATACCAGCCCAGCTCCTCGCGGATCTTGGTGGGGTCGATGGCGTAGCGCTGGTCGTGCCCCAGGCGGTCCTTGACGAAGGTGATGAGGTCGTCGTTTATCCAGCTGATGTCTATCTCGCCGTCGGGGCCAATCTCCTTCTTCTTCAGCACCTGGCGGTATTCGGGATGCGACTCCATCAGGCGGTGGATGGTGGCGATGGTCAGCTTGACGATTTCGAGGTTGGTCTTCTCGTTGTGGCCGCCGACGTTGTAGACTTCGCCGGGCTTTCCCTCGCGGACGACGAGGTCGATGGCCTTGCAGTGGTCCTCGACGTAGAGCCAGTCGCGCACGTTGGAGCCGTTGCCGTAGACGGGGAGGTGTTTGCCTTCCAGGATGTTCTTGATGATGAGCGGGATGAGCTTCTCGGGGAAGTGGTATGGCCCGTAGTTGTTGCTGCAGCGGGTGATGCTGACGGGCATGTGGTACGTGTCCCGGTAGGCCATGACGAAGAGGTCGGCGCTGGTCTTGGACGCGCTGTAGGGGCTGTGCGGGCAGAGGGGCGTCTGCTCCGTGAAGTAGCCCTCGTCGCCCAGGGAGCCGTAGACCTCGTCGGTGCTGACCTGGTGGTAGCGGACGCCGGCGCGCCACGTGGGATAGCCGGTCTCGTCCCGTCCCATGACCCAGGCGCGGCGGGCGGCGTCGAGCAGGTTCTGCGTGCCCAGGATGTTGGTCAGGAGGAAGAGTTGGGGGTTCTCGATGCTGCGGTCCACGTGGCTCTCGGCGGCGAAGTTGACCACGTAGTCGAACTTGTAGCGGGCGAAGAGGTCGTCCACGAGGGCGCGGTCGCAGATGTCGCCGCGGACGAAGATGCAGCGTTCGTTGTCGATGTCCCCGGCGATGGTGCCGAGGTTGCCCGCATACGTCAGGGCGTCGAGGATGACCACGCGGATGTGTTCGTGTATCCGCAGGAGGTACTTGATGTAGTTGGCGCCGATGAATCCGGCGGCGCCGGTTACGAGGTAAGTCTTCATGTCAGTTAATGATAAGTTATCGGGTTGTTTCTTGGCGCGGATTACGCGGATTTCACGGATAAATTTTAGTATAAAAGGATTGCATTGATTGTACAAAGAATAAATCCGTGTCCATCCGCGTAATCCGCGCCAAAATAAAATTCCTGTTTCATCCCCGGTGCGCCTCCGCCAGCTCCATCAGGTATTGGCCGTACTCTGTCTTGCCCATCTGCTCGCCCAGGCGGTGCAGTTGGTCGGGGCCAATCCAGCCCTTGCGCCAGGCAATCTCCTCGATGCAGGAGACGCGGAAGCCCTGCCGGTTCTGGATGGTGGCGACGAAGTTGGAGGCTTCCAGCAGGCTGTCGCAGTTGCCCGTGTCCAGCCAGGCGAAGCCGCGGCCGAAGAGCTCGACCCGCAGCGTGCCCTCGTCCAGGTAGAGGCGGTTGAGGTCGGTGATTTCATACTCGCCGCGGGCGGAAGGGCGCAGGGACAGGGCCTTCTCGGTGACGGTGTGGTCGTAGAAGTAGAGGCCGGGCACGGCGTAGTTGCTCCGCGGCACGGCGGGCTTCTCTTCCAGCGAGACGACACGGCCTGCGGCGTCGAACTCCACCACGCCGTAGGCGCGCGGGTCCTTCACGTAGTAGCCGAAGATGCAGGCGCCCCGCTCCACGGAGGCGGCGCGGCGCAGCATGGCGCTGAAGCCCTGGCCGTAGAAGAGGTTGTCGCCCAGGATGAGGCAGCCGGGGCCGCCCTCCAGGAAGTCCGCGCCCAGGACGAAAGCCTGTGCCAGGCCGTTGGGCTTCTCCTGCACCTTGTAGGAGAACTTCATGCCCAGCTCCTCGCCCGTGCCCAACAGGTCGCGGAACATGGGCAGGTCGCGCGGGGTGGAGATGACCAGCACCTCGCGGATGCCGGCCAGCATCAGCGTGGAGAGGGGATAGTAAATCATCGGCTTGTCATAGACCGGCATGATTTGCTTGGATATGGCTTTACTGAGGGGATAGAGACGGGTGGCGCTGCCACCGGCAAGAATAATTCCTTTCATATCTTGTTCCTATTTTAAGGGTAAAACGGTTTACTCGGGCGGAATAAAATAAGAAGGAGGACGACGCCCCACGGCTCTCGCGTTATTCACGGCTGCAAAGATGGGGAAAAACGCGGACATGACCAAACTTTCCGCCCGGAAAGTGCGTCAAGGCTCCTCCCCCGCCCTGCCCGCCTGCCAGCGGCGGTAGTCGGCCACGGAGTCGAAGGCGATGCCCTCGGCCACGATGCCGCCCGCTTCGTAGGAGAGGTGGCTGCGCACTTCCTGTGTCAGCTTCTTGGACGGCTGGAAGACGACGCGCGCCGGGCGCATCAGCCGCGGGTGGAAGTCCTCGGGACGGGCGACGCCCTCGCTGCCGTAGGTCAGGCTCAACGAACCCAGTTCGCCCAGGCGGATGACATAGCCTTCGGCCAGGTAGCGGGGCACGAACTCGTTGATGAGGTCCAGCACGGCACGCACCTCGATGGCATTGAGCGTGGTGTTCTTCGAGGCATAGCGGCACAGGTCTGCCTTGTCCAGTTTCCGCCTGGGGGCAGGCGCGGCATACCACAGGCCGTCCTTATCACGGTTCAGGCGGTTCCGCTTCTTTTCAAGATGATATTTATTCATAATCTACCATATTAACGGGTGTACGGACTTTGTAGCAAAGGGTGTACAGCCTTCATGACAATGGGTGTACAGGCTTGCTTATAAGGGGTGTACACCCTTTGACGTGGCAAATGTAGGAAAATCCCCGCACTCCGCCAAGGAATCCGGGGATTATTTCACGGGGAACCTACTTGTCCGCCAGTTCGATGACCTCCAGGTCGCTGAACGTGCCCGCGTCGATGCAGAAGCGCACCAGCGTCCGCGTCTTGTGCCAGCCCTGCTTGCCGGCGGCGCCGGGGTTGATGTGCAGCAGTCCCAGGGTGCGGTCGTACTTCACCTTGAGGATGTGCGAGTGCCCGCTGACGAAGAGCCGTGGGGGCCGCGCCAAGATGCTGCCGGCGATGGACGGGTCGTAGCGTCCGGGGTATCCGCCGATGTGCTTCATCAGCACCTCCGCGCCGTCCACGGTGAAGCGGAGGGTCTGCGGGAAGCGGCGGCGCAAGTCGGGGCCGTCGATGTTGCCGTAGACGGCGCGCAGGGGGCGGAAGGCGGCGAGTCGGTCGGCCACCTCGGTGGAGCCGATGTCGCCGGCGTGCCAGATTTCGTCGCACGGCTCGAAGTACCGCAGGTAGCGGTCGTCCCAGTAGCCGTGGGTGTCAGAGAGGAGTCCTATCTTCATTTCAATGGACAATTAACAATGGACAATTGACAATTTGGTGTCGATGCGGGGGCAAAGATACGGTTTTCCACGTAGTCGCACGCAATTATCCATCGTTAATTGTCAATTGTTAATTGTCAATTGTCAATTGAAAGTTGTAACACGTTTGTAACACGTGTGTCAACCCCTTGTAACACGCGTTCCCGACCTTTGCAGGCGTAAAGCTGAGACATTAGAATCACACATTATTAATATTTAGTATTACTACTTGTTATGGAAACCATGTATTTGTGCATCGTGCTCTTCCTCGCCGTGCTGGCAGTGTTCGACCTGCTGGTGGGCGTGGCCAACGATGCGGTGAACTTCCTCAATTCGTCCGTCGGCTCCAAGGCGGCATCTTTCAAGACCATGCTCGTGCTGGCCAGCATCGGCGTCTTCATCGGCGCGTCGCTCAGCAACGGCATGATGGACATTGCGCGGCACGGCATCTACCAGCCGCAGTTCTTCTACTTCGACGAGCTGATGTGCATCCTCCTGGCCGTGATGCTGACGGACGTCGTCCTGCTGGACGTGTTCAACACGATGGGCCTGCCCACCAGTACCACCGTCTCGATGGTGTTCGAGCTGCTGGGCGGCACGTTCGCCCTGGCGCTGGTGAAGACGATGGGCGACGGCGAATACTCCATGGCCCAGCTCATCAACACGGACAAGGCGCTGCAGGTCATCATGGCGATATTCGTGTCGGTGGCCATCGCGTTCTTCTTCGGTATGCTGGTGCAGTATCTGGCGCGCGTCATCTTCACCTATAATTATAAGAAGCACCTGAAGTACAGCATCGCCCTCTTCGGCGGCGTGGCGGCCACGAGCATCATCTACTTCATGCTCATCAAGGGCCTGAAGGACAGCACGCTGATGACGGCCGAAGTGAAAGACTGGGTGCATGTACACTCCTTCACCATTCTGATAAGCCTCTTCGTCTTCTTCACCATCCTGATGCAAATCCTGCACTGGCTGCGGGTGAACGTCTTCAAGATTGTGGTGATGATGGGCACCTTCGCCCTGGCCCTGGCCTTCGCGGGCAACGACCTGGTGAACTTCATCGGTGTGCCCCTGGCGGGCTATGACGCCTACACGGACTACATGGCCAACGGCCAGGCTGCCGGCACGGACGGCTGGCTGATGGGCTCGCTGCTGGGCTCGGCACAGACGCCGTGGTACTTCCTCGTGGCCGCCGGCTGCGTGATGGTCTACGCCCTGTGGACGTCCAAGAAGGCGCACAACGTCATCCAGACCGAGGTCTCCCTGGCCCGCCAGGACGAGGGTGAGGAAGGCTTCGGCTCCACGCCCATCGCCCGCCGCCTGGTGCGCTACAGCATGGGCATCGCCACGGGCCTGAGCAAGATTACGCCGGAGCGCACCAAACGCTGGCTCGACACCCGCTTCCGCAAGGAGGAGCTGACGCTGGAAGACGGCGCGGCGTTCGACCTCGTGCGCGCTTCGGTCAACCTCGTGCTCTCCTCGCTGCTCATCGCGCTGGGCACGTCGCTGAAGCTGCCGCTGTCCACGACCTACGTCACGTTCATGGTCTCCATGGGTACCTCGCTGGCCGACCGTGCCTGGGGACGCGACTCGGCGGTGTATCGCATCACGGGCGTGCTGAGCGTCATCGGCGGCTGGTTCATCACGGCGGGTGCGGCGTTCACCATCTGCTTCTTCGTGACGCTGGTCATCCACTTCGGCGGCGCCGTGGCCATCCTCGCGCTGATAGGCGTGGCCATCTACTCGCTCATCCATAGCCAGATGATGTTCAAGAAACGCAAGAAGAAACAAGAGAACCAGGACACCGTCCGCCAGATGCTCCAGAGCCAGGACAACGCCGAGGTGCTGACCCTCCTGCGCCAACACACCCGCGAGGAGCTGACCAAGGTGCTGGCCTTCGCCCAGGAGAACTACGAGCGCACCGTCACCTCCTTCCTGCACGAGAACCTGCGCGGCCTGCGCCGGGTGAACGGCTCGGTGAAGTTCGAGAAGCAGCTCGTCAAGCAGATGAAGCGCACGGGCACGCTGGCCATGTCCCGCCTGGACAACAACACGGTGCTGGAGAAGGGGCTCTACTACTTCCAGGGCAATGACTTCGCCAGCGAGCTGGTCTACAGCGTCGGCCGCCTCTGCGAGCCTTGCCTGGAGCACATCGACAACAACTTCAAGCCGCTGGATGCCATCCAGAAGGGCGAGTTCGGCGACGTCAGCGAGGACATCACCAACCTGCTCCAGTCCAGCCGCCAGGCCGTCGAGGACAACGACTACGCCCACCTGAACGACCTTGTCCGCAAGGCCAACGACCTGAACGCCCAGCTCTCCCACCTGAAGCGCGAGGAACTGCAGCGCATCCAGGGCCAAAGCGGCAGCATCAAGGTGAGCATGGTCTACCTCACGATGATTCAGGAGGCGCAGAACGTAGTGACCTACACCACCAACCTGCTGAAGGTGAGCCGCAAGTTCCAGGCTGAAGACAACAACAAGAACTAAGCCTGCCACACAAAAAAACCGCGCCGGGAGGCGCGGTGGATTGCAGATTCTATATCACTCAGCTTATTGTGTTTGACCGGGGTCAGAGCCAGATGGCTCGGCTCCGGTCTTTTGTCTTGTCCCAATCCCGCAGGCGTTGGTACACCACCACGTCCTTGAACTCCCCGTCCATGCGCCACCACTCCCTCAGTGTCCCCCGGCTGACGAACTCGTTCGCGCAGAACAGCTCGCGGCTGTCATGATTGTCCACCAGCACGTATGCCACGAGCTGGTGCAGGGCCAGGAAGCCGAAGGCATAGTCGCAGAGCAGGCCGAGGGCCTCGCCGGCATAGCCCATGCCCCGGTATTCCTGCCGGACGAGGATGCCCACCTCGGCGTGGGCGTGCAGGGGCTGGTAATTGAAGAGGTCGGCGATGCCGATGGGCGTGTCCTTCCCCTTGAGGGCAATCACCAGGCGGAGTTGCTTGTCCGCGAAGAGGTCGTTGCGGTTGTCGCGCAGGTATTGCCGGATGCTGAAGCGCGAATAGGGCACGGTGAAGTCCGTCATGGCCCAATGGTCGGGCTGGTTCTCCACCTCGTAGATGAAGTCCAAGTCTTCGGGTTCGAGGGCGCGCAGATAGACCTGGTCGCCACGCAAGTAACGCTTTCTCATCGCCTATCCCTCCATTTCCTTGTCAATATGCAACTCGCCGCGCAGGCGCTTCTGTCCCGGCACGCAGAACAGCATGGCCACCAAGGCAATCAGCCCGCACAGCAGGCACTTGTTGCTCAGCAACAGGTAGTAGCCCAGGAATCCGCCCAAGGCAGGCAGGAACAGCAGAAGTGCCCGTACCGTGCTCCACATCCCATAGAGCCGGAGCGCACGGTCTATCCCCACCGCGTCAATCCGCCGGGCCAGCACCCAGGCAAACAGTTTCAACGAGAGGGGCACGCAGAGGACGGTGAGCAATATCACCAGCGTCTCCACCCCGTAGGCGGCACGCACATCCCCGGCAAAGGCTCCCACCCAAGGGGTATCCATCTCCGAGGCCACCCCCACCAGCAGGGGCACGGCCCAGCAGAAAGCGTGCAGGGCCTTCAGGTACATCACGATGCGTTTGATTCGTTCTTCCATATTACGCGATTAAATGATAATTTATCGGCGTTTTTTGGCGCGGATTACGCGGATTTCACGGATAATCTTTTCACTGTAAAACGCTGGACTCCATTGATTATACAAATAATAAATCCGCGTCCATCCGCGTAATCCGCGCCTAAACTAAAT
>CASEYC010000069.1 GCA_949292025.1 uncultured Bacteroides sp.
CCAATAGTTAGTCCGGCGATTTGTATGTATGCCATACACAAGGTATTGGCTTTAACTTCTAACGGAGCGAAGCGAAGTGATAACTTCTTTAACTCCTATAACTTCTCCGGCGGCCTCCGGCCGCTAAATTCCTATTTACCTCATTACCCCCGCCGGATACTGCATCGTCACGCAATGCAGCGACCCGTGTTGCTTGATGAGCGGGCGGCAGTCAATCCCCACGATGTCCCGTCCGGGAAAAGCCTTGCAGAGCATTTCGGCGGCCCATTCGTCCTTACCCGGCTGGGCGTAGGTGGGATAGAGCACCGCGTCGTTCAGGATGAGAAAGTTGGCATACGTGGCGGGCAGGCGTTCACCGTTGATGATGACGGGGTCGGGCATGGGGAGGGGGATCAGACGATAGGGCTTGCCGTCGGCCGTGCGGAAGGCTTTCAGTTCCTCCTCCATGCGGGACAGTTCCTTGTAGTGTTCGTCGGCGACGAGGATGCACTTCACGTAGGCGATGGTCTCCGGGTCGCAGAAGCGGGCCAGGGTGTCCACGTGGCTATCCGTGTCGTCTCCCTTCAGGTAGCCGTGGTCCAGCCAGAGCACCCGTTGCAGGTGGAACGTCCGGCGCAGGTATTCCTCAATCTCCACGCGGTTCATCTGCCCATTGCGGTTGGGCGAGAGCAGGCATTGGCTGGTGGTGAGCAGCGTGCCCATCCCGTCGCTCTCGATGGAGCCGCCTTCCAGGACGAAACCCAGGCGGTTGACATACGCACCCTTCAGGCATCCCGCTTCCACCAGCCGGCGGGTAATGCGGTTGTCCTTGTCCGCCGCGAATTTCAGTCCCCAGCCGTTGAAGGTGAAGTCCAGCAGCGACGGGCCGTCCGTGTCCAGCATTGTGATGGCGCCGTGGTCGCGTGCCCACGTGTCGTTGGTGTCGCACGCCTGGAAGCGGATGTTGTCCATGAGCAACCCCTCACGCGCCAGTTTCTTTTTGACTTCCTCCGGCCGGGGATGCACGATGAGCAGGCGTTCGCGCCGGGCCACTTCGCGGGCGATGTCCATGAAGCAGCATTCCACCTCGTCCAGCATCGGTGCCCAGTCCGTGTCCTCGTGCGGCCAGGTCAGTTGCACGCCGCTCTGCAACGCCCATTCGGCGGGCAGTTGGGGCGAGCGCACCTCTTCCTGCCACATCATGTTCTTGCCGAAGCGCACTTGGTAATCTTTCTCCGTGGCCGCCCCTTCGAGCGGCATTCCTACCACATATCCCATATCTTGTCTTCGTTAATCAGGTTCTATGCAATTGTTCTTTTCGGTTTTGCGGGGCTAAAGTTACGCAGATTTCTTGGACGGGTATAGCTTTCGGGGCAAAATTTTATGTAAACCTGGATAAGGAATATACCTCCTTGGAGTTACAAGAATTGGCAGGAATACCGGCACAAGCAGAAATTTGCCAGGTATCAGACAATGGGTTGGCAGTTTCGTGGAAGCATTTGGCAGCGATTGGCGTTTTTAGCAAATGATTGAACTTGCTGATTTGATTGCCCTTAGATAGAAGCGCAGCCAGTCATTGTACGTTCCCGTCTCATTGACATGCTGTATTCCCATATAATATCCAAGAATCCTTTTCTTCAATACATTGGATAGTTGCAGAACCGGGCATTTGAGAACATGCTGCTCCATCAGGTACAATGTGTTGAGCAGCCGTCCAACTCTGCCATTCCCGTCAATGAAGGGATGTATCATTTCAAACTGATAGTGTATC
>CASEYC010000070.1 GCA_949292025.1 uncultured Bacteroides sp.
GTAAGGACGAAAATGTATCTTTGCCATTGTATGAAATCTTAATGCCTAAAGGTACAAAAACTTTGGGATATGACAAAGCCCTGGCTTGTGAAAGTCGGGGCTTTGAGCATAAAAAAGAAGGTGCGCTTTTTGACACACCTTTTATATTACTAAGAAGAAAGGAATCAGTCCTTGCGGTTCGCGCGCTTGCGCTCCAGCTCGTCCAGGATAATCTTGCGCATACGCATCGACTTGGGCGTCACTTCGACGTACTCATCCGCCTTGATGTATTCCAACGCCTCTTCCAGGGAGAACTGGACGGGCGGAATCAGACGCGCCTTCTCGTCCGAGCCGCTGGCGCGCATATTGGTCAGCTTCTTGCTCTTGGTGACGTTCACCACCAAGTCGTTCTCGTGGCTGTGCTCGCCCACGACTTGTCCGGCATAGACCTCTTCCTGCGGGAAGATGAAGAAGCGGCCGCGGTCTTGCAGCTTGTCTATGGCGTAGGCAAAGGCCGTGCCCGTCTCCATGGCAATCATCGAGCCGTTGGTGCGGCGTTCAATCTCGCCCTTATACGGCTGGTATTCTTTGAAGCGGTGTGCCATGATGGCCTCGCCCTGGCTGGCAGTCAGCACGTTGGTGCGCAGGCCGATGATGCCGCGCGACGGCATGTCGAACTCCAGGTTGACACGGTCGCCTCCGGCGGTTTCCATCTTCACCATCTCACCCTTGCGGCGCGTCACCATGTCGATAATCTTGCTGGCAAATTCTTCCGGCACATTCACCGTCAGTTCTTCCACCGGCTCGCAGCGCACGCCGTCAATGTCCTTGAAGATGACCTGCGGCTGGCCCACCTGCAACTCATAGCCCTCGCGGCGCATGGTCTCGATGAGGACGGAGAGGTGCAACACGCCACGGCCCGACACCACCCATTTGCCGTCTTCCTCGCTCTTGCGGACACGCAGGGCCAGGTTCTTGTCCAATTCCTTCGTCAAACGGTCCTGAATGTGGCGCGAAGTGACGAACTTTCCCTCGCGGCCAAAGAAGGGGGAGTCGTTGATAGTGAACAACATGCTCATGGTCGGCTCGTCAATGGCAATGGGGGGCAGGGGTTCCGGATTCTCGTAGTCGCAGATGGTGTCGCCTATCTCGAAGCCTTCGATGCCCACCAGCGCACAGATGTCGCCGGAGGATACTTCGGGCACGCGCTTGCGGCCCATGCCTTCGAAGGTATGCAGTTCCTTGATTTTGGTCTTGAGGATGGTGCCGTCGCGCTTGGCCAGGGAGACGTTCATGCCTTCCTTCAGCGTGCCGCGGTGTACGCGGCCCACGGCGATGCGGCCCGTGTAGGACGAATAGTCCAGCGATGTAATCAGCATCTGGGGGGTGCCCTCCAACTGCTCGGGGGCGGGGATATGCTCGATGATGCAGTCCAAAAGGGTGGTGATGTTGTCCGTCGGCTGCTTCCAGTCGGTGCTCATCCAATTGTTTTTTGCCGAACCGTAGATGACGGGGAAGTCCAGCTGCTCCTCCGTGGCGTTGAGGCTGAACATCAGGTCGAACACCATTTCGTACACCTCCTCGGGGCGGCAGTTGGGCTTGTCCACCTTGTTCACCACCACGATAGGCTTCAAGCCGATTTGCAGGGCTTTTTGCAGGACAAAACGTGTCTGCGGCATGGGGCCTTCGAAGGCATCCACCAGCAGCAGGCAGCCGTCGGCCATGTTGAGCACGCGCTCCACTTCACCGCCGAAGTCGCTGTGTCCCGGGGTGTCTATGATGTTTATTTTGGTTCCCTTGTAGTTGATGGAGACATTCTTCGAGAGGATGGTGATGCCTCGTTCGCGCTCCAAGTCATTGTTATCCAGCATTAACTCACCTGTGCTCTGGTTGCTCCGGAACAAGTTTCCGGCCAGCAGCATCTTGTCTACAAGTGTTGTCTTGCCATGGTCCACGTGGGCGATGATGGCAATGTTTCTAATGTTCTGCATATAAAAACTATAATACCTATTCTTTCCGGGCGCAAAGATACGGGTTATTCGGGAAATATCCTATTCAGTAATTAACTTTAAAAGATGATATACTGCCCTCTCCATAAAAGATATACTTCATGGACAAGGTCAGTATATCTTCATAGGCGAAGTAAGCTAATTGCCGTAATCCCGTTATTGCCGTTTGAAAAGTTGGAAAATGCACCGTTGTTCTCATCCTGTTTGACCGCATCAGAAAATAGAATCAACTTATTTGCGGATTTCTCAAAAAAGGTCTATCTTTGCAATTGTAAACGGTGGAACAGTATGATTGTTACATTCGACAAGGACTATTTGCGTACGCTTTATGAAACGGGAAAGGGAGACAAAAAGCATCGTTTTCAGCCCGACATCATAAAACGCTATAAGAAAGGCATAGACTATCTGAAGAGCACGAACAAGGTGGAAGATTTGTTCTTGTTCCCATCCTTGCATTATGAAGTTTTGAAAGGCGACAAGGCAGGCATCTCCTCCATAAGGGTAAACGATCAATACCGAATCGAATTTATCGTGTCCGAGTCTGTCATTACTGTTTGCAATATACTCGAATTGTCAAACCACTATAAATAAATTCGCCATGATTGAAATAGAAGGAATTGACCCCAAGATGATTGCCAACAATCTTGAACCGTTTGAACCCACGCACCCGGGCGAACTGCTCAAAGATGAAATAGAATGCCGGGGCGTGTCGCAAAAACAACTCGCGGCGGATATGGGTGTGTCTTACACCGTCTTGAATGACATAGTAAACTGCAAACGTCCGGTGAACACCAAATTCGCCCTTCTGTGCGAAAAGGCTTTAGGCATCCCGGCTTATATGCTTTTACGCCTGCAAACGGACTATGACATGATTACCACAAAGCGCGACAAATCTTTCCTGGAAAGGCTTGCCGGCGTAAGGAAGATTGCGGCGGTGCTTTAAGGGGTTATTGCAATTCCTGCACCAGCCACCGCTCAATGTTCCGCATCCGGTTGCTGAAATTGACACCCACGCGGAAGACTTGTCGCTTGTCCGTGGCGAAGGGCAGGGCATATCGCTTGTCCTCAATCTGTTGCAGGGCTTCCTCGGCGGTGCCGTCCAGCTTGAACTCCATGACGTAGACATAGCGGTCGGTTTGCAGCACCAGGTCGATGCGCCCTTCGGAGGTGTGATATTCGGCTTGTACATAGAAACCTATCAACTTGAAGACAATGTACAGGATGTTTTGGTAGTGCAACTCCAAGTCACGTGCCAGTTCGTAGGGCGTGTCGGCAAAGAAACTTTGCAGGCGGCGGAAGAAAGCGTCGATGTCCCCGGCCTCCACTTCTTGCACGAAGCGGCTGATTTGGAAACGCCCCTCGGCAGGATTAATCCGGGCATAGCTGGGCAGCAGGAAGTTGATGAAGCCTTCTTCCACTTCCTTGTTGGGGAAGCCCAACTGGTAAAGCTCGAAGCGGCTGTCGTAGCCCTTCAAGGTAAGATAGCCGGCCTGATAGAGCACGGGGATGGAGGAAAGGGCCTCGGGCACGACACTGTTCAATACGTCGGCCGTAGTCTGCTCGTGTGCCATCTGGTAGAGGTTGTAGCGGTCGCGCTTCAGTAATTCGACCAGGAAAGTAGGGGTACCCGTCTCGAACCAATAGCTGCCGAATTCCATCTTGTCAAACGTGCACAGCAGGCTGAAGGGGTTGTAAATCCCCGGTGAGACGCGGCAGAAGTGATAGCCGTCATACCGCTCGCGCAACTTTTGGCATGTCTCCTCGTAGGTCAAGCCTGTGGCGTCGGCCAATTGGTGCAGTTCGGGTTCAAGGGTGCGGTGGATTTCTTCCTCGGTGATGCCGCACAAGGTGGCGTAGCGGCGATCCATCGAGATGTCCAGCAGGTTATTCAAGTCGCTGAACACGCTGACCTTGCTGAATTTGGATACTCCCGTCAGCAGAGCGAAGCGGATGTAGGGGTCGCAACTTTTCACCACGCCGTAGAAGGCCTTCAGCGTGCTGCGGTATTCGGCAGCCAAGGCTTCGTTGCCGATGGCTTGCAGCAAAGGCTTGTCATATTCGTCGATGAGGATGACGACTTGGCGGCCTGTGGCGGCGCAAGCACGCCGTATGATTCCTCCAAAGCGTAATCCTTCGTCTGTTTCCGAAGGGTTAGCCCCATATAGTTTTTCCCAATGACATAAGGTGGTATTCAAGATGTTGTATAGGGCTTCCGGTGTGTCATACTTCTGTGTGTTCAGGTCGAGGTGCAGCACCGGGTAATCTTTCCAATCCTGCTCCAACTGCTCCATGGCCAATCCTTTGAACAACTCCTTCTTGCCTTGGAAATACGCCTCCAGCGTGGAGACCAACAGGCTTTTACCGAAGCGGCGGGGACGACCCAAGAAATAATATTTGCCCCTCGTGGCCAACTGATGTATCAAGTCGGTCTTGTCGATATAGAAAAAATCGTTTGCCCGGATCTCTTCAAAGCTCTGTATGCCTATCGGGAATTTCTTGCTCATAATGCCTTTCGTTTGAATCCATAGGCAAAGGTAGTGCTTTTATCTTCAAAAACAAGGGAACAACCCAATCCTTTCCTGTATTTTTGCGAAAATCTTTTCAGGAAAGCATTGCAGAGTAAAAGATAATCCGTACCTTTGCGCCCCGTAAAGAGACATATTAACAATTTATTCATTAAACACTATGTATTTAGACGCTGCTAAAAAGCAAGAAATCTTCAGCAAGTACGGAAAGTCTAACACTGATACTGGTTCCGCTGAGTCCCAGATTGCTTTGTTTTCCTACCGTATTGCCCGTCTGACTGAGCACCTGAAGCTCAAC
>CASEYC010000071.1 GCA_949292025.1 uncultured Bacteroides sp.
AAAGCCATCCTCTAATTGCAGACGGGATTCGTCTGTCAATGATATGGTTTTGATCTTTGCCATAATAGTACAACTCTATAATAATGGGCAAAGGTACAAACTCATAATGATATAAACTAATTTTCAACATCTACTTATATGGAATTAAACGATTGGGTGGTATTGATCACAGCCCTGGGTGGCATCGAGGGCATGAAGCAGTTCCTGAAATGGTGGCTGAACCGCCGGAACAGCGCACGCATCGACGACGCCAAGGCGGATCAGGAGGAGTTCCGTGCCTTGCGGGAGTATAACGAGTTCTGCCAGACACAACTGAGCGAGAAAGAGGCGAGGTTCGTGGAGCAGACGGACCGACTGCGCAAGGTGCAGGATGACCTGCTGAACCTGAAGGAGGAAAACGCACAACTGCGCATCGAGCTGGCGTTGAAGCGGTGTGAGAAGAAGAAGTGCGGGGAGCGGGAGCCGCCTAACGGGTATTGAGGTTTCTTCCGGACATAGGAACGTATTTAAGACATAAGAACATAAGAACATTGGAACAAATATTGCGTATGAACCCAAGAGGAATCAGGAACAACAACCCCGGCAACATCCGCCGGAGCAAGGACAAGTGGCAGGGTCTGCGTGATGAACAGACGGACCCGGAGTTTTTTCAGTTCGTGTCGCCCGCGTATGGGTACCGGGCACTCATCAGGACGTTGCAGAACTACCGGAGGCTGCGGGGGTTGCAGACCATCCGTGAGATGATAACCCGTTGGGCACCGTCCACGGAGAACGACACGGGGGCGTATGTGCGCTCGGTTTGCCGGGAGATGCAGGTGCCGGATTCGTGGGTGCCGGACGTGGATGACCGGGAGACGATGTGCGGGCTGGCGGCGGCCATCAGCAGGCACGAGAACGGGGTGGACGCGAACATTTCCGACGTGGAAAGGGGGTGGGAATTGTTAAATGAAGAATGAAGAAGGGAGGAGATATGAGGACAGGAGGTATATTCTTATTGTATGTGCTGGCGGTGTTGACGTTGGCAAGTTGTCGGACATCGAAGAACACGGCACAGCAAGTGAACCAGGACTATTCATCCGACTTCCTGCGGCTTTCCCGCGAGTTTGACAGCCTCCAAGCGGGCTTCCAGATGAGCCAGCGGCAAGTGACGGACAAGCTAAGCAACCTGAAGGTGGAGCACGTCACGACGTACTACACCCTGCCGGACAGCGCTGGGAAACAGTACCCGGTGTACGTCAGCACGACCAAGGCGGACAAGGATGAGCAGACCACGCAACAGACCTACACGGACATGATGGCGACCATCCGGCGGATGGAACTGCGCCTTGACAGCCTGTCCTCAGTCATCGAGGCCGCACTGAGGGAGGAGCAGAAGGTGGCGGAGGTGTCGTGGTGGGACAGGCACAAATGGCGGGTGCTGGTTCCTGTGGTGGTGGTCATCATCGCGGTTTCTTTCGCGTTTGCTTTCAAGAGACGGAAAGAATGAGGATATGTGTCCCCGGTCGCCGGACGGCGTGCCGGGGATTTTTTTGCTTGTTTCGAGAAAAATCACCATCTTTGCACCGCGTTACATATTGATGGAAAGGGAAACCTTGACCGTTGGGCATCGGACACACCTTATGTGGACCGATGCTTCTGCATATACGGTTCCGTCCCGTGTGTATGCTTAATGGCTGCACTGTACCCTTTCTGGATATGTAACGCAACGGGTCGCGGAACCGTTTTTATTTTCCGCCTAATTCATTGGATATGAGGTCAAAATTACCCCCCTACAGCTTGATACAGCCTTTGTGGGCTACGGACATTACAAGATAGTAGTGCGATACCATGACGGGGAAAAAGTGGCAATTTCGGGAGATATGGACCTGATACGGCGGCTTAAATCAGAGGATGAAAAAGAAAAGAAAGAGGCCACCGCCGAAGCGATAGCCTTTGTCGAATCCCATTCATTTTAGATTATCCAATATCTTGCGAATCGCTTCATCAGCGTGCTTCCGCATTATCTTGACGTAGTTGAATATGGGTCGATTCGCCTTCATACTCTGCCCGATGCAGTACTCCAGCGTTTCCAGCGGGATGCCCAGCTCGAAGCCGTGCTGGACGAAAGACTTTCGAGCAGAGTAATACACTACGTGCTGCTGGATGCCCAATTTCTCGCCCAACCTGACTATCTCATGTGTGACGTATTTCCTGAAATTGTCATAAGTGTACTTATATCCAAAATTCAGCTTCCCGTTTTTGCCCATCCATCGCTGGATGATGGGCCAGGCTTCCTCCGGGATGGTGAAACTAACTTTCTTGTCCCCCTTCTTCGTGTTCTTCGACTTCTGCCGGACATATTCGATAGTGATACGCCCCTTGAAGTTTATCTGCATCAGGTCTACGAGATTGATTCCTCCCAGGTAATAGGAGAGCATGAAGAGGTCTCGACCCACACGCAGGGACTTTTCCTTCACATCAGCATCACGGATGCGCCTTACATCTTCCACGCTGATGTCAAGCTCACGTACATTACCTTCCGGCTTTTCGTAGTATTCGAAGGGATGGGTGTCGTAAGCCACCTTCTTATCCCGGATGGCTCGGTTGATAACGGCTTTGATGTGGACTAGGTGTGTGCCCCGCGTAACCGGGTTGAGTCCCCTATCACGTAGATGCAGGTCGAAATCTTTGACCGTGCGGGGCGTGATGCCTTCAAGCATAAGGTTACGCCCGGTGAAGTCAGCGAAGTAGTTGCAGGTTCTTCGGTACAGATCAGCCGTACTCCTGCGCCCTTCCTTGATTAAGTCCGCGATATAACTGTCAGCAGCATCAGCGAAGGTGGTTGAGCCTTGTCTTATATTAGACAGGTAATCCACCAACTGGGCACAGGTGTATGAGTTGGCGTTGATGCGGTCCAGTGCATCCTCGTAAGCATTGAGTAGGTTGCGAAGCTTCACATTGATGCGTGATGCGTCCGGTACGTTCACCACTTGCCCGTCCTGAAGGTTGTCCGGGCTGTCTACAACGAACCGGGTAACGAGATACTTTGTAACCCGTTTATGTCCGATGGCTATTCTGATTTTATGCTTTCCGTTTTTCAGCACCTTGGCCGGAACAACGGCTAATTTGAGGGTTGTCATAATCTTTTTGGAATTGCTTTCGACAAGCTCCTAATGCCAAAAGTGGCAGGATTTGCCTTTTTTTTATTCCAAAGCAACCTTCAGAGGAATGTTTGAAAATGATAAAACCCTCTGTTTTAGAGGGTTTTGAATCGTGGAGCATAGCGGACTCGAACCGCTCACCTCGACACTGCCAGTGTCGCGCTCTAGCCAGATGAGCTAATACCCCGTTCTTTTTTTGACGGTGCAAAGATAAGGCGTTTTTTTGAACGGGCAAAATTTTCAAGGGATTTTTTTTAATTTTGGGCTTGAAAAAAGGTTCTTATCGGAATATTTGCTATGTTTGCACTCAAAATAGGAATAGTTTATGCTGATATTTAATACGACTTATCACGTGGAGGAAAGCCAGGAGAAGTATTTCCTGATCTGGATGCAAGAGTATTATTTGCCCGAAGTAGAGAAGGACGGTAGGCTCCATGCGCCCCGCATCGCGCGCATATTGAGTCATCGGGAAGATGCCGGCAGTTGCTTCTCGGTGCAGTTTGAGGTGGAGGATTCGGCCCGGTTGCACCATTGGCACCAGGAACAAGGCGTGAAGCTGGCCGGGGAAATGAACCGGATATTCAAGGACAAGGTGGTGGGCTTTCCCACATTGATGGAGGTGTTGGTGTGATACAGCCGGTCGGGGAAAAAATAATCCTGGGCATTGACCCGGGCACCACTATCATGGGATATGGCGTGTTGCGCGTGGCGGGCACGAAGCCGGAAATGATAGCCATGGGGATCATTGATTTGCGGAAGTATGCCAATCATTACTTGAAGTTGCGCCATATCCACGAACGGGTGTTGAGCATCATCGAAAGCTACTTGCCGGACGAGGTGGCCATCGAGGCTCCTTTTTATGGGAAGAACGTGCAATCCATGTTGAAGTTGGGACGTGCGCAAGGCGTGGCCATGGCGGTTGCCTTGAGCCGCGACATTCCCATCACGGAGTATGCTCCATTGAAGATAAAGATGGCCATTACCGGCAATGGGCAGGCGTCCAAAGAGCAGGTGGCCGACATGCTGCAACGTATGCTCCACTTCAGCAAAGACGACATGCCCACCTTCATGGATGCCACGGACGGCCTGGCGGCAGCCTATTGCCATTTCCTGCAAATGGACCGTCCTGCCGTAGAGAAGGGATACAAAGGCTGGAAAGACTTCATCGCCAAGCATCCGGACAAGGTAAGGCCCTGAGGGGCGTTCAGTAGCTCAGCCGGAGTCCTGCCTGCAACGTGAAGTTGCAAGGATTGTCTGTCCGGATTGTCCGTATGTCCGAGCCGTCGTCGAAGAAGTAGGATATGCCTGGCTCTAAGTAGATGCCGAAATGCTTTCCTATATTATATTGCGCGCCTACGGCTGCCAAGACTGACAGTTGCACAGGGTCAATGGAGAGGTCTTCTGAACCTCTCTTGCCATAGACGCATTTTTCGACGGTGCCTCCTGCCGAAACGTAGAAGGTGAACTTGTCCTTGTCGACGAAATTCCAGTTCGCACGAAGCGGAATGCCCAAGTAATGCAGTTTTTGGCTGGTTTCTTGCACGGCTCCTTCATAGAGGATGTCCGAAGCCAGGAAGGTATATATCAGGCCCGTTTCCACGGAGAAGCCTTTGGGCAGATTCTTGCGGATGGAGAAACCGGCGCTTATGGGCTGTTTGTGCTCGATGGAGACTATCCCGGGGGTGCGGTTTTGCAGGAAGGGCAGCCCGTTTTGGAAAAGGATTTCTTGCTCTTTGGGGATGGCGAGGACACCGTTGGAGGTTGCGGTCAAGTCCAGGTTGGAGTAGCCTGTGCCCGGAGCGCTTTGTTGTGTTTGGGAAAGGCCGCCTCTTTGCGAAAGATTGCCAATGCTTCCGCCAAAGTTTCCTACGAGGACGCCTACAGCCCATCCTTTGGCGTGCGGACGCGATTGCCGGTCCATGGCCAATAGTTCGCGGTTGGTGGGGGGCAGTTCTGTCGCCTTCTTCACTTCCTTCTGAGGTTGTGGCTGGGGTTCAATGTCCGGCGGCAAAATGGTTTCCTGGGTCGTTTCAGTGGAATCCTCCGTATGGATTTGGACAAGACTCGCCTGTGTGGCAGGCGGCAACTGCCGGTGCGGACAGGCGTATGAGGGAAGAGCATCGGCGGTTGTTGCCGGTGCAGGGACTTGTGCTTGCAGGAATAGCTGCACAGGGACGTTGGGGACATGGTCGTCTGCCAACCGTATCCCGATGAAGGAAAGGGCGCCCACCAGCAAAGCGGCGATGGCCGCCATCCATCTGTAGAGAGGGATGGCTTTTCGTCGGGGAAGTTCGCGCTCCAACCGCTCCCAACCCGAAGGGGGGACAGGTTCGGCATATTCATCCAAACGCTCCTTTATTTTTTCCAACCAGGCTTCGTCTTTCATACGCTTTTTCGTTTTTAACTGTTCTTTTTCATCCATTCGCGCACTTTGATGGCCAGTGAGGCTTTGGCGCGCGCCAATTGCGAGGCGGAAGATTTCTCGTTGATGCCCAGCAACGTGGCTATTTCCTTATGGGATTTCCCTTCAAACACATACAGGTTCAGTACGGTGCGGTAGCCGGCAGGCAGTTGCCGGATAAACTCCATGAGCACCTCGGGCGGGACGGTCTCTATGTCCGAGGATTCGGGAGTTTCATAGACTTCGGGTACCTTGTCAAGCGGGGTGGACTGGCTCAAGACGTTGTTGCGCCGCAGGTATTGCAAAGCCACGTTCACCATCACACGCTCCATCCAGGCACGCAATGAACCTTCGCCGCGCCATGTGAACTTGTCGAACGAGTCGAACAGTTTCAGGAAGCCGTCGTGCAGCAAGTCTTCGGCCACATCCCGGTTGCCGGTGTAGCGAAGGCATACGCCCAGCAGGCGGCCGGCGTAGCGCTCGTATAGCTCCTTGTAGGCAGCACGGTCCCCTTGCTTGCAGTGTTCGGCTAATTCTTGCTCTTCCATCAATCTTTTCGACACGTGTACGACTCTTAAATCCTCGGACTGCAAAAATACTGCATCGGGGAGGGAAGAAATTCATGCTTTGCTTTCTTTAACACTGACGGATGCAGTATTGCGCACGCTGTTGCATTTATGACAAATGAATGACCTGACTTTGCAAACCTGATGGGCAATGCGGTCATTCATACAATAGATAATATAGATAAATAGTGCATAAATATATGAAGCTAAAGAATCTGATGAAAGCGGGCGGATGGATGGCATGTGTCGTGGCATCGATGCTTGCCTTGCAATCCTGCCTGGATGACGATAGCTATGGAAACGAAAATCTGCTGTTCTCCATAGGCACGGTCAAGGTGATGGAAGGGCAGGACTATTACGTGGAGTTGGATGACGGGAGCAGCCTTTATCCTTCGGACACGACGGCTATCCATGGCTATGCCGTGAAGGATGAGCAGCGCGCCTTTGTCTACTTCAGCCTGCTGGAGGAGGAGTTGCCCGGCTATGAATACAACGCAAAGCTGGAGCACATTGAAGACATCCTGACGAAAGACATTTACCGGATGCCACCGGACAAGGCGGACAGCATCGGAAACGACCGCATCGATGTGGAAAATGTCTGGCTGACGCAAAACCATATTAATATTGTGTACAAGTTCTATCATAGCAACGACATGGACAAAAAGCACATGCTGAACCTGGTCATCGACGAGGGACGGGACGTTGCGGGCGATGGCTACTTGCACTTGTCTTTCCGCCATAATGCCTATAATGACACCCCTCTGCAAGGCGGAAGCGGCATTGTCTCCTTCAAGTTGGACGCTGTGCGCGACCAACTCCCTTCCTATAAAGGATTGCGTATAGAGGTCAATCCCCTGTATGGAGGCGTAAAGGATTTCACTGTAAACACAACCGCCGATTAGGTCTATTTTTTTATTTCTCAATCATCTCAATGCAAAGCTCTGTCCAATTTCCGTGGATGGGGCTTTTTTATTATGCAAAATGTTCGCCGTTTAAGGATAATTCGTTATTTTTGCGCCCGTAAACCGATAATGTTGTAATCAAAAAGAAAGAGAATAATGAAAACCGCGAAACTATTGTTGCACTGTCCCGACCGTCCGGGCATCTTGGCCGAGGTGACGGACTTCATCACGGTGAACAAAGGAAATATCGTCTACCTTGACCAATATGTGGACCATGTGGAGAATATCTTCTTCATGCGCATCGAGTGGGAATTGGAAAAATTCCTGGTGCCGCAAGAGAAAATCCACGATTACTTTGCCACGCTCTATGCCCAAAAGTACGCGATGGACTTCCGCCTGTATTTCTCGGATTATACGCCGCGCATGGCCATCTTCGTGTCCAAGATGTCGCATTGCCTCTATGACCTGTTGGCGCGCTATACGGCCGGAGAATGGAACGTGCAGGTGCCCCTCATCATCAGCAACCACCCCGATTTGCAACACGTGGCCGAGCGTTTTGACATCCCCTTCCACCTCTTTCCGATTACCAAGGAGAACAAGGCTGAACAAGAACGGCGCGAACTGGAGCTGATGGCCGAGCATGGCATCAACTTCATCGTCCTGGCACGCTACATGCAGGTGGTGTCCGAGCAGCTCATTGACGCCTTCCCGAACCGCATCATCAACATACACCATTCTTTCCTGCCCGCCTTCGTAGGCGCGAAGCCCTATCATGCCGCTTTCGAGCGTGGGGTGAAAATCATCGGGGCAACCAGCCACTATGTGACCACGGACTTGGACGCAGGGCCTATCATCGAGCAGGATGTGGTGCGCATCACGCACAAGGACACCGTGCAGGACTTGGTGAACAAAGGCAAGGATTTGGAGAAAATTGTCTTGTCGCGCGCCGTGCAGAAGCATATTGAGCGCAAGATATTGGCATACAAAAACAAAACCGTGATATTCAATTAACAAGAGAACGTTATGAGCGTAGCTGTCATCAAATACAATGCCGGCAACATCTGTTCGGTGGATTACGCCTTGCGGCGCCTGGGCGTGGAGCCTGTCATCACGGCGGACGAGGAAGTGTTGCGCCGGTCGGAGCGGGTGATTTTCCCAGGCGTAGGCGAGGCCGCGACCACCATGTCCTTTCTGCGCGAATCGGGTTTGGACAGGGTGATAGTGGGGTTGAAGCAACCTGTGCTGGGCATCTGCCTGGGCATGCAGTTGATGTGCCGCCATTCAGCAGAAGGCGACGTGGACGGATTGGGCATTTTTGATGCCGAGGTGAAGCGCTTTGTTTCTGCCCGCCATGAAGACAAGGTGCCCCACATGGGATGGAACACCATCGGACAGACGAACAGCGCCTTGTTCGACGGGTTTGGCAAGGAAGAGTATGTCTACTTCGTGCATAGTTATTATGTGCCGTTGCACGATTGCGCGGCGGCGGTGACGGATTATATCCAGCCTTTCAGCGCGGCCTTGCACAAAGACAATTTTTATGCCACCCAATTCCATCCGGAAAAGAGCGGTGGCGTGGGCGAGCGTATTTTGCGCAATTTCTTGAACTTATAAAACAAATCAGGTTATGATAGAATTGATACCGGCCATTGATGTCATTGAAGGGAAATGTGTGCGCCTTTCGCAAGGAAAGTATGAAAGCAAGAAGGTGTACAACGAAAACCCGTTGGACGTGGCGAAAGCGTTCGAGGCACATGGCATCCGCCGCCTGCATATCGTGGATTTGGACGGGGCGGCTTCGCATCACATCGTGAATTATCGGACATTGGAGCAACTGGCCACGCATACATCGTTGGTTATCGATTTTGGAGGAGGTGTCAAGACCGATGATGATTTGCGCATCGCCTTCGAGTGCGGGGCGCGGATGGTGACAGGCGGAAGCATCGCCGTGAAGAATCCCGACAGGTTCTACCATTGGCTGCAAAAATACGGGCCGGAGCGAATCATCTTGGGCGCCGACGTGAGGGAAGGCCGCATTGCCGTCAACGGATGGAAAGAGGAGAGCGCGTGCGAATTGTTTCCCTTCCTGGATGATTACCTCTCGAAAGGGGTGACGCAGGCCATTTGCACGGACGTAGGCAGGGATGGAATGTTGCAAGGCCCTTCCTTGGAGTTGTATAAAGAAATCCTGCGCCAACATCCCTCCTTGTATCTGGTGGCAAGCGGCGGAGTGGGTAGCCTTCAGGATGTGGAAGCCTTGGAAGAAGCGAGCCTCCCCGCCGTCATCATCGGAAAAGCCTTTTATGAAGGGCGCATCACATTGGAGGATATGGAAAAATTAATGAACCATTAATACTATAAGATACTATGCTGGCCAAGAGAATCATTCCTTGTCTGGACATCAAAGACGGACAAACGGTGAAGGGGACGAACTTCGTCAACCTGCGCCAAGCGGGAGACCCTGTGGAACTGGCCCGTGCCTACAGCGAGCAAGGGGCGGATGAACTGGTGTTCCTGGACATCACTGCAAGCTTTGAAGGCAGGAAGACATTTGCGGAGTTGGTGAAACGCATTGCCGCCAACATCAGCATCCCCTTCACGGTGGGCGGGGGCATTCATGAACTGAGTGACGTGGAGCGGCTGTTGAATGCAGGTGCGGACAAGATTTCCATCAATTCCGCCGCCATCCGTCGGCCGGAGCTGATAGACGAGATTGCCGGGCATTTCGGTTCCCAAGTCTGCGTCTTGGCGGTGGATGCCAAGCAAACGGATGGAGGGTGGCGCTGCTACCTGAATGGAGGACGGGTGGAAACCGACAAAGAATTGTTCAGCTGGACAAAGGAAGCCCAGGAACGGGGAGCCGGTGAAGTGCTTTTCACCAGCATGGACCATGACGGCGTGAAGACAGGTTATGCCAATGACACCCTGGCTGCGTTGGCCGATGCGTTGTCCATCCCGGTGATTGCATCGGGCGGAGCCGGAGCCAAAGAGCATTTCAGGGACGTGTTTTTGCAGGGAAAGGCCGATGCGGCGTTGGCCGCCAGTGTTTTTCATTTCGGAGAAATCAAAATTCCCGAATTAAAGTTGTATCTTTGCAGCCAAGGAATTCCCGTCCGGATGATATGAATGGATAATATGCTAAATATAAATAGGTATGAGCTTGAATTTTGAGAAAATGAACGGACTTGTTCCGGCCATCATACAAGATGCCGACACGGCCAAAGTGCTGATGTTGGGCTTTATGAACGAAGAAGCCTATAACCGTACGGTGGAAACCGGCAAGGTGACTTTCTTCAGCCGCACGCGCAACCGCCTGTGGACGAAAGGCGAGGAGAGTGGCAATTTCCTTACTGTGGTTTCCATTCAGGAAGATTGTGACAGCGACACTTTGCTTATCCAGGCGCATCCGACAGGGCCGGTTTGCCACACCGGCACGGATACCTGCTGGGGGGAGAAGAACGAGCAACCTGTGATGTTCCTGAAGACCTTGCAAGATTTCATTTGCAAGCGTCACGAAGAAATGCCGGAAGGCTCTTATACGACCAGCTTGTTCCAGTCGGGCGTCAACAAAATGGCGCAGAAGGTGGGCGAAGAAGCCGTGGAAACGGTCATTGAAGCCTGCAACGGCACGGACGAGCGTCTCATCTACGAAGGTGCCGACCTGCTGTATCACCTTATCGTGTTGCTGACGTCGAAGGGTTATCGCATCGAGGATTTGGCGCGCGAGCTTCAGGAGCGGCATAGCGCCACGTGGAAGAAACATTGATGCCGGTAGAGATGGACGTTTCCCTGATAAAATATAGCCACGTGGAAGTGCGCCAACAGGAGTTGTGCGTATTGAGCGATGTGAATCTGGATTTGCATCCTGGGGAACTGGTCTATCTGATAGGCAAGGTGGGTTCCGGAAAAACCAGTTTGCTGAAAACATTTTATGGCGAATTGGACGTGGATTCCGGCGAAGCCGAGGTATTGGGATACGATATGTGCCGCATCAAGCGGAGACGTTTGCCGGAATTGCGTCGCCAACTGGGCATCATTTTTCAGGATTTCCAGTTGCTGACCGATCGCACGGTCTACCACAACCTGGAATTTGTGCTGCGGGCTACGGGTTGGAAAGACAAAAGCCGGATGAAAGAGCGCATAGCGGAAGTCCTGGCCTTGGTGGGCATGGAGCACAAGGGATATAAATTCCCCAATGAACTGTCCGGAGGCGAGCAACAGCGCATAGCCATAGCCCGTGCGGTGCTCAATTCGCCGAAAGTGATTCTGGCCGATGAGCCTACGGGCAATCTGGATGTGGAGACCGGACAAGCCATCGCGGCACTCTTGGCAGACCTCAGCCGGAAAGGGGCTTTGGTCGTGGTGACCACGCACAACCTGCGCCTGTTGGAGGATTTTCCGGGCAGGGTATACCGTTGTGCCGGACACCAGTTGACAGCAGAGGTGGTGAAAGAACAGAATGACTAAGATAAGAAATTAACAACTAACGAAATGAATACAGGAATGAAAGTTTTAAAGTTTGGAGGTACTTCGGTCGGTTCCGCCCAGCGGATGAAGGAAGTGGCCAAATTGATTACCGATGGCGAACGCAAGATCGTGGTGTTGTCCGCCATGTCGGGGACAACGAACACATTGGTGGAGATTTCGGATTATCTGTACAAGAAAAATCCGGAAGGAGCCAACGAAATCATCAATCGCTTGGAGGGTAAATACCGTGGCCATATCGACGAGCTGTATGCCACGCCGGAATATAAGCAGAAGGGATTGGAACTGATTCGTTCCCACTTCGATTATATCCGTTCCTATACCAAGGACTTGTTCACGCTTTTCGAGGAGAAGGTCATCCTTGCCCAAGGCGAATTGATTTCCACCGGCATGATGAACCTCTACCTGCAGGAGTGCGGGGTGAATGCCGTCCTGCTGCCTGCTTTGGAGTTCATGCGGACAGACAAGAACGCCGAACCTGACCCTGTATATATCAAGGAGAAACTGCAAATCCAGCTGGAGTTGCATCCGGATGCCGACATCTACATCACGCAGGGCTTCATCTGCCGCAACGCATACGGCGAGATTGATAACCTGCAACGGGGTGGAAGCGACTACACCGCTTCACTGATTGGCGCTGCCATCAATGCCTCCGAGATACAGATTTGGACGGACATTGACGGCATGCACAACAATGACCCGCGCATCGTGGACAAGACTTCGCCCGTGCGCCACCTGCATTTTGAGGAAGCAGCCGAGTTGGCCTATTTCGGCGCCAAAATCCTGCACCCCACGTGTATACAGCCCGCCAAGTATGCCAACATTCCCGTGCGCCTGCTCAACACGATGGATCCCAAGGCAGAAGGCACGCTGATTTCCAACGACACGGAGAAAGGAAAAATCAAAGCCGTGGCTGCCAAGGACAACATCACGGCCATCAAAATCAAATCCAGCCGGATGTTGCTGGCCTACGGTTTCTTGCGCAAGGTCTTCGAGATTTTCGAGAGCTACCAGACTTCCATTGATATGATTTGCACGTCCGAGGTGGGTGTGTCCGTTTCCATCGACAACGTGAAGCACCTGAACGAAATCCTGGATGACTTGAAGAAATATGGCACTGTCACCGTCGACCGGGATATGTGCATCATCTGCGTGGTGGGAGATTTGGAATGGGAGAACGTGGGCTTCGAGGCCAAGGCTTTGGATGCCATGCGCGACATACCGGTGCGCATGATTTCATTCGGCGGAAGCAACTACAATATCTCTTTCCTCATTCGCGAGTGTGACAAGAAGGCGGCTCTCCAGTCGTTGAGCAAAGCTCTCTTCAATGAGGGTTGACGAAAGGGGGACTTTAGCTTTCTAAAGAGGGACTTTAGCCCTCCTCATTATTAACTCTGATTTTATGAAAGGAATATTTCCTATAGATAAATTCCAGTCGTTGCGCACACCTTTCTATTATTATGATACCAAGGTGTTGCGCGACACTTTGAGCGCCATCCGTGCGGAAGCCGGACGTTATGGCAATTACTCCGTGCACTATGCCGTCAAGGCCAATGCCAATCCCAAGGTGCTTGCCATCATCCGGGAGAGCGGATTGGGTGCGGACTGCGTGAGCGGAGGCGAGATACGTGCGGCCGTCAAGGCAGGCTTTCCCGCAGGGAAGGTCGTCTTTGCCGGTGTAGGCAAGTCGGATTGGGAAATCAACCTGGCTTTGGATTATGACATCTTCTGCTTCAATGTGGAGTCCATTCCTGAGCTGGAAGTCATCAACCAGTTGGCCGCCGCCAAGGGAAAGGTGGCGCGCGTGGCTTTCCGCATCAATCCCAATGTCGGCGCCCACACGCACGCCAACATCACGACGGGTTTGGCGGAAAACAAGTTCGGCATCAGCATGGAGGATATGGACAAGGTGATAGACATTGCCCTGTCCATGCCGCACGTGGAGTTCATCGGCTTGCATTTCCACATCGGCTCGCAGATATTGGACATGGGCGACTTCGTGGCGCTCTGCAACCGGGTCAATGAATTGCAGGACAAACTCGAAGCCCGCCAGATCCGTATCTCGTACATCAACGTGGGAGGCGGATTGGGCATCGACTATGCGCATCCCAACCGGCAATCCATCCCTGACTTCAAGGCTTATTTCGCCACCTACAACACCCATTTGAAGTTGCGTTCTTATCAGACTTTGCACTTTGAACTTGGGCGTTCGGTGGTAGGGCAGTGCGGCTCGCTCATCGCGCGGGTGCTCTATGTCAAGCAGGGCACCAACAAGCAGTTTGCCATCCTGGATGCGGGCATGACCGACTTGATTCGCCCGGCTCTCTACCAGGCTTATCACAAGATAGAGAACATATCTTCGGAGCGTCCGGTGGAAACTTACGATGTCGTGGGTCCTGTCTGCGAGTCTTCGGATGTCTTTGGCAAGGCCGTGGATTTGAACGGGGTGCAGCGGGGCGATTTCATGGCCATCCGTTCGGCCGGCGCTTACGGCGAGATCATGGCTTCTGTCTATAATTGCCGCGAATTACCGCAAGGCTATACGTCGGACGAGATGATTTGAGCCAAACTTGACAGGTATATGTCCGGGCGGGGTGCATGGATTTTCCAGATGCCCCGCCCGCTCTGTTTTTCAGGAACCAATGTTTCGCAAAAGGGCGGGCTTTTGCTCGCGGAAGCCGCCTTTTGTCCTCGCGGAAAGGACTTGTTTGCTTTGAAGGAATATTTGTGGAAATCAGTGTATTTTTTTCATCCTCTCCAAGGCTTTTCTACATTTTTTTGTTATTTTTGCGGGCAATTAGCGAAACCATAAATTAAAACGACGCATGGCAAATGTAATTAAATTACGAAAAGGCCTTGACATTAACCTGAAAGGCAAAGCCGCCAAGGAATGGCTGAGCGTGAAAGAACCGGGCTTCTACTCGCTGGTGCCCGATGATTTCACCGGTGTCACTCCCAAAGTGGTGGTGAAAGAGCAGGAGTATGTGATGGCCGGGGGACCCTTGTTCATAGACAAGAACCACCCCGAATTGAAATTCGTCTCGCCGGTCAGCGGAGTGGTCACCAGCGTGGAGCGCGGAGCCAAGCGCAAGGTGATGAACATCGTGGTGGAAGCCGCCGCCGAGCAGGACTACGAGGAATTTGGCAAGATGAATCCCGCCCAGATGAGCGGGGAGCAAGTGAAGGAGGCCTTGCTGAACGCGGGCATGTTCGCCTTCATCCGTCAACGTCCATACGACGTGATTGCCAATCCCGCGCAGAAGCCCAAGGCCATCTTTGTTTCCGCCTTCGACTCCAACCCGTTGGCACCCGACTTCGAGTTTGTCCTGAAAGGCGAGGAAACCAATTTCCAGACAGGGCTGGACGCCTTGTCCCGCATGGCGAAGACCTACCTGGACATCAGCGTGAGCCAGACCGCCCAGGCGCTGACGAATGCCAAGAACGTGACCATCACGGCTTTCGACGGCCCACATCCTGCCGGAAACGTGGGCGTGCAAATCAACCACATTGACCCCATCGTGAAGGGTGAAACGGTATGGACCATCGGTGCAGAGGCCGTCATCTTCATCGGACGCCTGATGAACACTGGCCGCGTGGACATGACCCGCACGGTGGCCTTGACAGGCAGTGAGGTGCTGAAGCCCGCTTATTGCAAGCTGAAGGTGGGCGCCCTGCTGACAAATGTCTTCAAGGGCAATGTCACCACCGGCAAGGACCTGCGCTATATCAGCGGTAACGTGCTGACCGGCAAGCAAGTGTCCCCCAACGGATTCCTCGGCGCTTTCCACACGCAACTGAGCGTCATCCCCGAAGGCGATGAAATCCACGAGATGCTGGGCTGGATCATGCCGCGTCTTGACCAATACAGCACCAGTCATTCTTACTTCTCCTGGCTGATGGGCAAGAAAGAGTACGTCATGGACGCCCGCGTCAAGGGAGGGGAACGCCACATGATTATGTCCAACGAATATGACCGCGTCTTCCCCATGGACATTTTCCCCGAATATTTGGTGAAGGCCATCATTGCGGGAGACATTGACCGGATGGAAGCCTTGGGCATCTACGAAGTGGCCCCCGAAGACTTTGCCTTGTGCGAATTCGTATGTTCCTCCAAGGTAGAGGTGCAGCGCATCGTGCGCGCCGGGCTTGACATGCTTCGTGCGGAGATGGCGTGAACCTGATTACTAACCGTTTATCATTGAACATTAATCATTCATAAATGAAAGCGTTAAGAAATTATCTCGACAAGATAAAGCCGAACTTTGAAGAGGGCGGCAAATACCACGCATTTCGCTCGGTGTTCGAGGGCTTCGAGACATTCCTCTTCGTGCCCAACACCACGTCGAAATCGGGGACGCACATTCATGACGCCATCGACAGCAAGCGCATCATGTCGATGGTGGTCATCGCACTGATACCGGCCTTGTTGTTCGGTATGTACAACGTGGGATACCAGCACTTCCACGCCACGGGCACGCCCGGAGGCTTCTGGGAGATGTTCGGTTACGGTTTCCTGGCCGTGCTTCCCAAAATCATAGTTTCCTATGTGGTGGGCCTCGGCATCGAGTTCGTGGTGGCCCAATGGAAAAAGGAGGAAATCCAGGAGGGCTTCCTCGTTTCGGGCATATTGATTCCGATGATTGTGCCGGTGGATTGTCCGTTGTGGATGCTGGCCATCGCCACGGCCTTCTCCGTCATTTTTGCGAAGGAAGTGTTCGGCGGCACGGGCATGAACGTGTTCAACGTGGCTCTCATCACCCGCGCCTTCCTGTTCTTTGCCTATCCTACCAAGATGTCGGGCGATGCCGTATGGGTATCCTCGGACAGCATCTTCGGTTTGGGCCAAACGGTGGACGGCCTCACGGTGGCCACGCCGTTGGGCATAGCCAAGACCTCGGCAGCGGCTCCTGATTTCTCGTGGGACATGGTGACAGGTTTCATCCCCGGCTCCATCGGCGAGACGAGCGTGATAGCCATTGCCATAGGTGCCGTCATCCTGCTGTGGACAGGCATTGCCAGTTGGAAGACGATGCTCTCCGTCTTTGTGGGTGGCGCGTTGATGGCTTGGGTATTCAATGTGGCAGGTCCTGACACGGCCGTGGCCCACATGCCTTGGTACGAACACCTCGTGTTGGGCGGTTTCTGCTTCGGCGCCGTGTTCATGGCCACCGACCCGGTGACTTCGGCACGCACGGAGACGGGCAAGTACATCTACGGTTTCCTGATTGGCGTCATGGCCATCATCATCCGTGTCCTCAACCCCGGTTATCCCGAAGGCATGATGCTCGCCATCCTGTTGATGAACATCTTCGCCCCGCTCATTGACTATTGCGTGGTGCAGAACAACATCAGCCGCCGCGAGAAGCGCACGGCTCTTAAGTCCAACAATTAAAATACCGGATGAGAAATGAATACGAACAGTAACAGTTATACCATCATTTATGCTTCGGTCATGGTGGTCATCGTGGCATTCCTCCTGGCTTTTGTCAGCTCGTCATTGAAAGACCTGCAGAACAAGAATGTGGAGATGGACACGAAGAAGCAGATTCTCGCCGCGCTGAACGTGCGCAACGTGGCCGATCCCGAAGCGGAATATAATAAATATGTGAAGGCCGACATGCTGATGCAGGAAGACGGCACGCTGAAGGAGAACGACGGCAAGTTTGCCACCTCCTACGAGAAGGAAGTGAAGGAGAACGGACGCCTCCACGTGTTCGTGTGCGAGGTGGACGGACAGACCAAGTACGTTTTCCCGGTGTATGGCGTGGGCCTGTGGGGTGCCATCTGGGGTTATGTGGCCTTGGATGACGACAAGGACACGGTCTATGGCGTCTACTTCTCCCATGCCAGCGAGACGCCCGGCTTGGGTGCCGAGATTGCCGGCGAGCATTTCCAAAGCGAGTTTCCCGGCTTGAAGGCCATGGCCGACGGTCAGGTGGCTTTGGACGTGGTGAAGAACGGCAAGGTGGCCGATGCCGGACACCAGGTGGACGGCATTTCCGGCGGCACCATCACTTCGGTGGCCGTTGGCTCCATGCTGAAAGGCTGCCTGGGCAACTACACGAAATTTCTAACCAATAAAGAGGCAGAGGAGGACTAAACGACTATGGGACAATTATTTTCAAAGAAGAATAGAGAAGTGTTCACCACGCCGATAGGGATGAACAATCCCGTGACGGTGCAGGTGCTGGGCATCTGCTCGGCCTTGGCGGTGACGGCCAAGCTGGAGCCTGCCATCGTGATGGGACTTTCCGTGACCATCATCACGGCTTTCTCCAACGTGGTCATATCCTTGTTGCGCAAGACCATCCCCAACCGCATCCGCATCATCGTGCAGCTGGTGGTGGTGGCCGCCCTGGTGACGATTGTGAGTGAAATCCTGAAAGCGTTCGCCTACGATGTCAGCGTGCAGCTGTCCGTCTATGTGGGACTGATTATCACGAACTGCATCCTGATGGGCCGCTTGGAGGCTTTCGCCATGATGAACGGCCCGTGGGAGTCTTTCCTGGACGGTTTGGGCAACGGATTGGGGTATGCCAAGATTCTGGTCATCGTGGCTTTCATCCGCGAGTTGCTGGGCTCGGGCACCTTGCTGGGATTCAACATCCTCAACTATGCGCCCATCCAGGAAGCCGGCTACGTCAACAACGGCTTGATGCTGATGCCTCCGATGGCGTTGATCATCGTGGCCTGCCTCATCTGGTACCAGCGTGCCCGCCACAAAGAGTTGCAGGAAAAGTAATTAGAATTTAGTAGATAGAATTTAGAACAAGAATCTATGGGAGATTTTTTTAGTTTACTCGTCCGCTCCATATTTGTGGACAACATGATATTCGCCTTCTTCCTCGGCATGTGTTCCTACTTGGCCGTGTCGAAGAATGTGAAGACTGCCGTGGGACTGGGAATCGCCGTGACCTTTGTGCTCGTGGTGACACTCCCCGTCAACTACCTGCTCCAGACGAAGGTGCTGGGACCTGACGCCATCATCGAAGGTGTGGACCTCAGCTTCCTGAGTTTCATTCTTTTCATCGCCATCATTGCCGGCATCACGCAGTTGGTGGAAATGGCCGTCGAGCGCTTCAGCCCCTCGCTCTATGCCTCGCTGGGCATCTTCCTGCCGCTGATTGCCGTGAACTGCGCCATCATGGGCGCTTCGCTCTTCATGCAGCAGCGCATCAACCTGGGCATGAGCGACCCGAAGTATATCGGCGGCATTTCCGACGCCATTTCCTACGCGTTGGGTTCCGGCTTGGGCTGGATGCTGGCCATTGTGGGCCTGGCTGCCGTGCGCGAGAAGATGGCCTACAGCAACGTGCCGGCTCCCCTGCGCGGATTGGGCATCACGTTCATCACCGTGGGCCTGATGGCCATGGCTTTCATGTGTTTCTCTGGTTTGAACATTTAACGAAGAAAGGAATAAGACTATGGACATGAATCTGATATTGGCAAGCGTGGGCGTATTCCTCGTGGTGGTGCTCCTGCTTGTGATTATCCTGCTGGTAGCCAAGAAATTCCTGGTGCCTTCGGGAAATGTGAAGATAACCATCAATGGTGACAAGGTGCTGGACGTGGCGTCCGGCTCGACGTTGCTCAACACGTTGGCCGTCAATGGCGTCTACCTGTCCTCCGCTTGCGGCGGCAAGGGTTCCTGCGGCCAGTGCAAGTGCCAGGTGCTGGCAGGCGGCGGTGAAATCCTGCCTTCTGAGACTCCGCACTTCAGCCGCAAGCAAATCCAGGACCATTGGCGTCTGGGCTGCCAGGTGAAGGTGAAGAACGACATGGAAATCAAGGTTTCCGAAAGCGTTTTGGGCGTGAAGGAATGGGAATGCGAGGTCATCTCCAACAAGAATGTGGCCACCTTCATCAAGGAGTTCATCGTGGCATTGCCTCCCGGCGAGCACATGGACTTCATCCCTGGTTCGTACGCGCAAATCAAGATACCCAAGTACACGATGGATTATGACAAGGACATCGACAAGGACCTTATCGGCAAGGAATATCTGCCGGCTTGGGAGAAGTTCGGACTCTTCGGCTTGAAGTGCCGCAATGACGAGGAAACCATCCGTGCCTACTCCATGGCCAACTATCCGGCCGAGGGCGACCGCATCATGCTGACCGTCCGCATTGCCACGCCTCCCTTCAAACCGAAACCCCAGGTGGGCTTCCAGGATGTGATGCCGGGCATTGCCTCTTCGTACATCTTTACTCTGAAACCCGGCGACAAGGTGACGATGAGCGGCCCTTACGGAGATTTCCATCCGATATTCGACTCGAAGAAAGAGATGATGTGGATTGGCGGTGGCGCCGGCATGGCTCCGTTGCGTGCCCAAATCATGCACATGACCAAGACGTTGCATACCACCGACCGCAAGATGTCCTACTTCTATGGTGCCCGCGCCCTCAACGAGGTGTTCTACTTGCAGGACTTCCTCGAACTGGAGAAGGAGTTCCCCAACTTCTCTTTCCACTTGGCCTTGGACCGTCCCGATCCTGCAGCCGATGCAGCGGGCGTGAAGTATACTCCGGGCTTTGTTCATCAGGTGATTTACAACACCTACCTGAAGGATCACGAAGCTCCCGAAGACATCGAATACTACATGTGCGGCCCCGGTCCCATGTCGAAAGCCGTCGAGAAGATGCTGGATGACCTGGGTGTACCGATGTCGAACCTGATGTTCGATAACTTCGGCGGATAAGCCAAGAAGCAATATTCAGTAAATGGATTGAGCGGATAACATGGGGCAAAGTGCTCCCGTGTTATCCGCTCAATGCTTGTAGGGTCACAATCCTCCGTGTCGGGGGACTGCAATCCTTTCACGTAAGGGTTGAGCCAGGTCGCTGTTGCATCAGCATCCGCTTCCGTCCAAACTGCACGAGGCTCCCTCTTCGTACTTGGGACGTGGACGCAATCCTGCCTCCGCAGGTCTGAGTGTCACTGTCCCGTCTTCCAACACGAAGCAAGGGATGCCCACCGCACCAATTCGTTTCATGGCATCGAAGACAGGGCTTTTGTCGCGTAGCCGTAGAAATTCTTTCAAGTTCCTCACGTGCGCCCCAATGTCGATGACTTCATACTTGTCGTTTCCTTTCACCTGCTCCTCCACATAGATGCAATCGGGGCAGGTGCTCATTCCATAAATCTTAATCATTGTTTTATCGTTTTTAAGGATTGTTCCGTGCAAAGTTAGGGAAAAGAATGGGATTCACAAACCAATGGAATACTTGGGCAAATCTTCAGGCAACAGGATAAGCGGTCAATGTAAGCAGAAGTAAGGGCGATAATGTGTTAAACAGTTGCAAAAAAAGGTTTGAAAGCCTTTTTGTTCGCGAAAGAAGATGTAATTTTGCCGAATAATTTTAGAAAAAGAAAAAAATAGTGTGATGGGAAAAGAAGCATCGCAAAGAATTCAGACATCTATTCTCAATGCTGCAGAAAAGAAAGTACTTGTGTGGCTTGCAGAAAGGCAACCGCGTTGGGTAACATCGGATTTCCTGACCTATGTAGGCGTACTGGGAGCATTGATTTGCGCATTGGGGTGTGTGTTGTCGAACATAGATGTAAACTACTTGTGGATATCTTCCTTGGGTTTGGTGATCAATTGGTATGGCGACAGTTTGGACGGCACGTTGGCCCGTGTGCGCCACATCCAACGCCCCATATACGGCTTTTTCATTGACCATACCTTGGACGCCATAACCATTTGCATCATGTGCATAGGCTTCGGACTTTCCCCTGCTTTCCGTTTGGATGTCACGCTGCTGGTGCTCGCCGGTTATTTGGTTCTTTCCATTTATACCTATATTTGTACCATTCTCAAGGATGAGTTCCGCCTGACGTATAGCAGTTTTGGCCCGACGGAGTTTCGCCTGGTGGTCATTATACTCAATACCATTTATATCTACACGCCCGGGGTGGATACCCGTTATCTCGTTTGGGGCTGCGATTTCAGTGTGTTTGACTTTGTGGGTATAGCAATAGCCCTTTTCTTGTTTATTATCCATTTTTGCCAGTTTGTGAAGGACCGCAAGGTGCTGTCCATGCGCGATCCCCTGAAACCTTATCAACCTGCCGGAAAGGAATGAAAGCTGCCACGTTATTTAAGACATACCTCGAGTTTCTAGTGACTCGTCTGTTTGGTACCGGGGTTGACACATTTGTCTTGTGGATATGCTCTGATTTCTTGTTCAGCACCTATTGGACGATTTATGTGCTTTCGCCCATCATCTCGTTTGAGTTCGCAGTATTGAGCAATTTCCTTTGGTCATACTGCTGGATCTGGAGGAGCAGGATAGGCAAGCGCAACACACGTGATTTCTGCTACCGTTTCTTCATCTTCAACCTTTCTTCCGGGGTAGGCTTCCTGATAAAAATGTTGTTCCTATTGCTGTTTGAGAAGATTTTCGGTTGGGATGTCATCTACTGTAATTTTGCGGCTTTGGTCATTTCCGGCATATTCAATTACTTTTTGGCCGATGCAGTGGTGTTTCGTCAGAAACGCACGTTGGCTTCAGAATCAAACAGCGTTGCAGAAGTAAAGTCCACACATATCGGATGAACATTGTTTTTCAGACACGCGGATAAAACAGATGACGCGGATTTGCTTGAGTAGTTTGCAAATCCGCGTCATTCTATTCAGTTCAGTTGAAAGGTTTCAGCGGGTCCTGTCTTCCTAGTTCACGTTTGTCTTTCAGGAACTGGGTCAGGAAGATGATGAAAAGTATGGCTGCTATGGCCAATCCTACAAAATCGAATGTTCCCAAATCCATGCCATAAACGTCAAAACGCAGTTTGGCCCATGGCGCGTAGATGAAGATGGTGTTGATCAGGATGAGCAACAGGCGGAATTCCGTCGGGCCGAATGCGGCATACGTCAACCGGAACTCCCCTTTCAGGATGGTGCAGACGTAGGTATAGATGGATAGACACAAATATCCCGCCAAGCCCAGCAAAGCCACGTCCATGCGCAACACCGGCGACAGACCGACGCCCAGGAAGATGAAGAAGGTGGTGATGGCGTCCAAAGTGTGGTCAATGAAGAAACCATAGACGGGACGTTGGGTATTGCGCACACGGGCCAAGGTGCCGTCCAAACTGTCACCATACCAGTGGATGAAAAGTCCGAATGAAGCCAGCCACAACCAATTGATATTCTCGTTTGACAGAAATCCGCCAGCCACGAAGAGCAACGAACCGAGCACGCCGATGTAGGTCAGGGTATCCGACGTGACCCACCGGGGTTGCCTCCGGGCCAGCCAAATCAGTGCTTTCTTTTCTGCTGCATTGAGAATCGATGTCTGGATTCTCTGTGATGTTTCTTTTCCCATAAATTCTTTTGTTTTTATAATTTTTGTGGTTCAAAAGTAGGACTTCTTTCCCGCTTGGCGGTGTTTCAGATAGGCGAAAAAGTGTTCCGCAGGATTTCCTTTGGCGGCAGAGGGGGAGGAGAATGAAAAAACGGCGGAGCATTTGTCGTCACGCTCCGCCGTTTTCTTATTTGATTTCGATTTCTTCCTTCATGTCTATCTCTTCGTCGTGTTGGTCGTAGAAGACATATTGCAGAAAAGCGAGTTTCTGGTTCGGAATAATCTT
>CASEYC010000072.1 GCA_949292025.1 uncultured Bacteroides sp.
AAAGCCATCCTCTAATTGCAGACGGGATTCGTCTGTCAATGATATGGTTTTGATCTTTGCCATAATAGTACAACTCTATAATAATGGGCAAAGGTACAAACTCATAATGATATAAACTAATTTTCAACATCTACTTATATGTCATACGGAGATGGATTATGAAAGTCCGTCCAGCCATTTCAGGCAATCTGCCACACGTGTCCGGCTGACAAGAATCTCGTGCGGACATTCTGGCGAGAAGCTGACCGTCAGGCGGCTGCCAAAATACTTGCTTACTTTCCTGACCGCTTTGATATGGGCGATGCAGTTGCGTGACAGGCGGAAGAAGTCACGGCGGTCGAGCATCGCATCCAGTTGCTCCAACGAATAATCCACAATATACCGTTTGCCAGAAAACGTATGCAGGAACACATACCGGTTTTCGACATAAAAGAAAGCGATGTCGGACGTTTCCACATACATATACGTGTCGCCCACCGAAACGAGGAAACGGTTTTTCTTGACATTTTTCAGGTAAGACGCTTCCAAACCTTTGTATTGTTCCGAGGTCGGTCTTGTCAGGCAGTTCGCTTCAAACTTTGCCAAAGCCCTTTCCAAATCGTTCTCCTTGATGGGTTTCAGCAGGTAATCCACGCTGTTCACCCGGAAAGCCTGCAACGCAAACTCATCGTATGCCGTGGTGAATATGACAGGCACATGGGTCTGCTTGCGCTCGAACACGTCAAAACACAGCCCGTCGGACAATCGGATGTCCGCTATCAGCAAGTCGGGCGTATCGTCCGTCAAGACCGAAACGGCGCGTTCCACACCGTCCGCCCATGCTTTTAAGTTATAATCGGGGCGAAGAACATTCATCATACGTTTTATCTCTTCGTATGCAAACCGTTCATCTTCAAGTATTATATAGTCAATCATACTACAAAGGTACTCCTATTTTTCAAGTTCCTGTCAGAAACCGTACTTAAATCCGGCAACGATATTAAATTCTTGGTTGAACTTCCACCTTTCCTCTTTCCTGAAATTGTCGGCAAACCCTTTGATGCTTTTGTTTGTCACGTTCACGGAGTGGAACAAGTCCATTCCTGCATTCAAGTAAACAGATGAACGCTTGCCGACTTTCAGTTCCGGGTGGATGTAAGCCCGCATCCGCATGACGCTGTATAGCTTGTTTCTGCCGTCCTGCCTGAATACGGAGGACATGCCGTCCATGTCGCACGGCACAAGTTCCAACCTGAACCTGTTTCCGAACCGACGGGCAACGGAAGCCCTGATATTGCTCATCGCCTCTATTGTGATTTCATATTGTCCTGTTGAAGTCCATTTCACGAAAGTCATAGGCATCACAAGCGGTACGCCAAACGAAGTAGTAAGTCCTGCTCCCACACCGACATCCAGCCCTTTTGCCAGCCGATATACAAAGACCACGCCGCCATTGACCAGAATGCTTCTCCATGCAATGTCATTCGGCGCTGCATAGATGCCGGCACCTATCGAAGCCATCATATACCATTTGGGATTTTTCTTGATCAGTGGTCGGATGTAAGTAAGGTTAAAACCAAGGTTCAGTATCTGTTCCGGATTGTATTCCGCCGCATACCCCTTGTTGTTCATCTTGGCATACATACCGTTGATTGTTCCAGCCCAGACAATCGGTTGCCCGTTTTCATTCAGCTTTGTCGAAAAGGTATGCGAATACATGCCTTTGATTTGCCACAAGTCACCCGACCCGCAATTGTTCCGGTCTTTGTCCAAAAAGGTTCGGGACGGCGTATAGCCTGCTTCAATATAGTTCTGCGCACACAAGAACAGGGGAATAAAACTCCCCAATAATAACATTAACAGTCTCATTTCCTTTACTTTTTTGCGCAAAATTACAACGCTTGCCTCCTTTCAGGAAACGGATTCCGGCGGACGGTAAAATCGGATGGCTGAACTGCTGGATATAATGATTGAATTGTATCTGCAAAAAAGTAGGCAAGACTATCTCTCAAACCGAATAAATTAGGTACATTTGCATCCGTAAGAGTTACTCAAACAAGCAAAGCGATGCAGACCACGGCAAATTGAACGGTTGCCAACCCATTACCCTAAAACGAGGTAATTTTTCTAACTCTCTTAATTTCAAGTAGGTATATTCTTTTTTGCAAAATTACTGAATAAGTCCCAAGCCCCCAACCTTTCCTCCGAAGAGTTAACCGTAGTTAACCGTAATTGAGCGGGTGTTAACCGTATCTACACGGCAAGATAGCGACCTTTGTCCCATCAAACTAAAAACATTATCGTATGAAACATTTCATTCTTTTATTCACTCTCCTCTGCTGCGCCACATGGTCCCAAGCACAGGAAACGGCGTTGTACGAATGCCTTTACCAGTACAAGGTCAACGGTACGGACAAAAACGGCCAACCTTTTTCCGACATCTACAACGGCATCTTACAAATAGGTGCCTCTCAAGCCAAGTTCATGGATTATACGGACTTCCAATCGGACTCCGTCACCCAAACCCGACCGGACGATGCCGAGTTGCAAAAGGAATACGACATCCAAGTCTTGAAGACCCCCTGTTACTTCGACCAAACCGTCTATCAGAATCTCCCCCAAGGGAAAATGACCGTACTTAGCGTCATCACCCCCGACCGGTATGTCTACACCGAAGACCTGAACCACATGGTCTGGACATTGACAAAGGGCACGGACACCATCTGCGGCTATCCCCGCCGGAAAGCCACGGGCACCTACGGAGGACGCACGTGGACGGCTTGGTATGCAGAGGAAATCCCCGTATCGTTCGGCCCATGGAAACTGGCCGGCTTGCCCGGATTGATACTGGAAGCCACCGATTCGGAAAACATCCACCGATTCTCTGCCATCAGTTTTCGGAAAGCGAAGATTGGTATCCGCCCTTTGGACACCACCAACACCCTTGACATTACCCGGGACAAGTTTGTAAAAGCCAAGAATCTTTTCGAGAAAGACCCGGTGAAAAACCTGCCTATCGAAGCCATCAGCGAGATGGAAGTCCGTAAATTCGGAGAAGGGGCCCAAGACAGGTCCATCTCCATCAACGGCGTGCCCTTGCGCCTCCATCCCAATGGCTATGTACCTCTTGAAATCCAATGACATTTAACCGATAAGCAACCAATAATTTAGGCGCGGATTACGCGGATTTCACGGATTAATTATTTTATGGCCAATAGAATCCAACGATTTAGAATAAAAAATATCCGTGAAATCCGCGTAATCCGCGCCAAAAAACACCGATAAATTATCATTTAATTTTGAACACTTACTTAGTATCTTTATTCATGGCTGCCTGCCTGCTCCTGCCCGTTTCCGCCTGCCCGGCCGACATCCTCATCCGGGGAACTGTCACCGACCGGCAAGGGAAACCGGTGGAAGCAGTGATAGTCAAGATGTTTCAAGGGAATGACTTGGTGGCCTATACTTCTTCGAAGGCTGACGGCTCTTACCAACTGGGCGGCACGCCGGAAACTCCCAAAATCCGGCTGACCTTCGAGCACTTGAGCTACCAGACGTATGCCCTGTCCTTGGAAAACCGTTCTCAAAACCAAGATGTCGTATTGGAAGAAAAGAGCTTGACGCTCAAGGAAGTAACGGTAACCGCTCCCATCGTTGCCCAACAAGGAGACACCCTCTCCTTCCGACTCTCTGCCTTCACGGGAGCCGGAGACATCAGCTTGAAAGACGCCCTGCGCAAGATTCCCGGCATCCACGTCGCAAAGAATGGAAAAATAAAATACCAAGGCAAGGATATCTCCCATTTCTACATCGAAGGATTAGACTTGCTGGGCGGACAATACAACATCGCCACCAACAACCTGCCGGCTTCCCTTGTCAGCACCGTTCAAGTATTGAGCCATCACCAACCTGTCAAGCTGGAAAAGATGGTGTTCAGCGACCAAGTGGCACTGAATGTGAAGCTGAATCCCAAAGCCAAACTCCGCCCCATCGGAAACTACGAAGCCTGTGCCGGATACGGAGACAAAATGCGCTACCAGCTTTCCGGTGCCGGGATGTTGTTCAAACCCGATTTTCAATCCATCCTGACGGCCAAGATAGGAAACATAAAAGAGTTTGAACAAGAAGAAAATGCCCATCTCATAACCGACGAATCCGACAGACATTCCGCCCCCGACCTCTTGGGAAGGTTATCCTCCAGCACCCCACCCCTCGACCGGAAACGATACATCCATCCGGACGACCGCTCCCTGACCCTGAACATGCTGAACCGCACCGGCCGAGATGCCACGCTGAAAGCCCAACTTGGCTATGGCTACACCCGCACCCGCTATGATTTCCAAACCGTACGCAGCTACTATAACGGCACGTCCGACCTCGTATGGGAAGAAGCACAGACACCCCTCTCCCATACCCACACCCCGGAATTGACCTTGAAATACGAACTCAACTCCGACCAAAAGTATGTCACCGACAATCTTTCGGCAAGCGCCTCCCTTGGCGAGGACAAGTTGCCCACTTTGCGCAACTTTGCCGGAATCCAACAAATGGAAAAGATGCAACAGTATGCCCTCCGCAACGCTTTTCAAATCCGCTGGAAGCAGGGAGCCGTCCGCTGGAGCCTCTCTTCTTTATTGAACTATGAGGCCCATCCTACCGGAAGGCTCTCCATTTCCACGGAATCCGAAGGCGGCAATGCACTCAGCCAAACGGCGCGCAATTATCGTTTTTTTACCCAAGAATCCCTGTCCCTTGCCTACGATTTCCGCCGCTCCAGCCTCTATTTTCCCTGGACATTCCGCGCCACATCCGACCGCATCCATACCTGCCTGTCCCTGTCCGACACGCCGGAGCGCAACGACCTTTCCGGCGAGGATTACGAACTCTTCTTCTCGCCCCGCTACGAATATACCCATCCCCGGCAAAAATACGTTTTCCGCGCCCAACTTGCCGTGAAAAGCGAGTATCATCACTTCCGAAATACGGGCATTGCTCCTGTCCAAAATAAGGAATTCCGCTTCAGCTTGAACCCTTACCTCTACTTCAACTACAAACTCAATACCCAATCCACCCTGCGTGCCCAGCTCACCTACAACCGGCAAACCGGCGACATCCTTGACTTGCTTACCGCGCCCATCCAGACAGATTACCTCTCCCGCAATTACCGGAGCGGACTCCTTTCAGATACAAAGACATTGACAACAAACCTGCACTACGACTTCAAGATTCCCTTGGAAATGTGGTTCTTCAACCTGGATGCCAACCATAGCCGCACTTGGAATAATCTGATGAACGGACAACAGGTTTCCACTGAACAAATTACCCAAACACAATACCACATCCCCCATCATACCGACCGTTTCACCACCTTGGGGGAAGCCAGCAAATACTTCCGCTCCCTCCAAACCAAAATCTCCTTGCAAGCCTCCTACGCATGGAGTCAGAATGCCGTCCTCCAACAAGGACAAACGATTCATTATTATGGACAAACTATCGGATGCAACATTCATCTGAACGCCCGTCCGTGGCCTTTCCTGGAGCTGGATTACGAAGCTTCTATTTCCAAAAACTTTTCACGCTATCTGGAGCAAAAGCAAAGCATCCGTTCGCAACTGCACCATGGCGAACTATCCCTCTTCCCGGTTTCTTCCCTCGAACTGGCTTTCTCCGCAGACATCACCCGGAAGGAAATCACCCCCGGCCAATACAAGACTTTCCCCTTGCTCGATACAGGCATTCATTACACTTTCCGGAAATTCCGCATAGGAATAGATCTTAACAATATGTTGCATCGGAAGACGTATGCTTACACGCTTTTCGACGGTTTGAACCGCTTCTCCTACCAATACCGGCTCCGAGGACGGGAGGTGCTGGTGTCGTTCCGAATTATCCAATGAGTCGCCGTCTTTCAATCCGCCATCCCTACCTGCTTAGATGTTTCGGATGGAAAACGAGTTTAATCTACAGGACAACCGGATGACCATACATCTGGTTCATCCACATCGCAAAAAGTTTGTCTGTCACGGAAAAAACCTTATTGGATTCGGTAATCAAGTCCTTTTCAAGCAATTTCTTTACGGCAGATTGCACGGAACTGGCTGAAACGAGGCTATGCCGTTTGATGAAATCCGACGAAGTGATTCGTTCGGCTTCGCCCTCACGGGCAATGGCATATAAAAGGATTTTCTGCTTTTCCGGGATATTCGACAAGATTTCACGAAAAATCGTGTCATTGGAGGCGATGATGGCATCAATGGCAGTCCGAATGACATCCAACGTGCATTCGCCACCTTCAGGGGTATCGGCAAAAACTTCGTTAAAGGTTTTCTGCATATAATAAGTATGCCCTTTGAATAAATTGTACACTTTCTCCACAGAGGATTTCTCAATATGCTTATTGTATTTTCCAAAGTGGCCAGCAACAAATGCCACATAGGTTTCAGACGGAATGGCTTTCAAATCCATCAATGAAGCACTCTGATAAAAAGGACGGGCAGACGAAAGAAACATTTCCTGCATCATGTGCCGCTCACTTCCCGCAAAAATAAAGTTACTGTTGGCCTGCTGCTGGATATAAGTCCGCAGGAGAGCCTCTATGTTTTTCTCCGGATATTTGGCAATCTGCTGAAATTCATCAATGGCCACAATGCAACGCTTGTCCGCCTGATTCAAATAATAAAAAATCTCATCCAAGGTGTATTCCGGCCGTTCGATGTCTCCCAATTCGATATTGAAAACCGGCAAGTTCAATCCCGGTTCAAATCCGAATTTCCCGCTGATAGATTTGAGGGTTTGGAGAAAAAGCTTGACCATTTTCCGGCTACGCGGAAGCAAGGAGTCATAGATTTCTTTTCCCAACAAATAGGTGAACTCACGCAAACTCGATGTATGCAGGATATCAATGAAAAACGTGTAATACTCTTTGCTGATCTCTTGTTTATCATAACAAAAATGTATCAAGCCTGTTTTTCCCATACGACGTGGAGAAATGATTACAAGATTGTTGCCATTGGTTATAGACTTGACCAGCCTGGCAGATTCTTGCACACGGTCGCAGAAATACTCCGGCGCAATCTTTCCCGTCACTATGAATGGATTCATCTTTGTTGCCATATCGAAAAGAATTTTATGCAAAGGTAATTATTCAATTCAAATTATGCAAATCGGATAATTGCTTTTGAAATTCGCAGATTGTTCATATATCAATACCGGCTCCGGGGACGGGAGGTGCTGGTATCATTCCGAATTATCCAATGATTCCCCCCAAAGTCGCCCCTCCTCCCTACCAACTCCCTATCTGGTCCTTGTGTATAGACAGGGAGGAGGTAGGGAGAAGGGGCAAATTATACCTGAGAAAAGTGAAACCCATAGAGTGCTTTGTTTCCCAACACCGAAATTATTGCCCTCCTATCGTGCTGAATTTGAAAATAAACCCGTAAATTTGCAGCGTTTATAGCAACTAACTCAGTATTCAATCACAATTACAAGAAACCAACATGGAATATAATTTCAGGGAAATTGAAAAGAAATGGCAAAAACGGTGGGTGGACAACCAGACTTACCGCGTGAAGGAAGATGAAAGCAAACAGAAATACTATGTCCTCAACATGTTCCCCTATCCCAGCGGGGCGGGGCTGCACGTGGGACATCCGTTGGGCTACATCGCTTCGGACATCTACGCCAGATACAAACGTCTCCAAGGCTTCAACGTGCTGAATCCCATGGGCTATGACGCTTACGGACTGCCCGCCGAGCAATATGCCATTCAGACTGGACAACACCCTGCAATTACAACCGTCAACAATATCAACCGCTACCGCGAACAACTGGACAAGATAGGCTTCTCCTTTGACTGGAGCCGCGAAATCCGCACTTGCGACCCGGAGTATTACCACTGGACGCAATGGGCTTTCCAGAAAATGTTCAACAGCTACTATGACAATGACCGCCAGCAGGCGCGCCCCATTGAAGAGCTGACGCAATGTTTCGCGGAGACGGGCACAAAGTGCCTCAATGCCGCTTGCTCCGAAGAACTTTGCTTCACGGCCGAAGAATGGAAGGCGAAGAGCGAGAAAGAGCAACAAGAAATCCTGATGAACTACCGCATCGCCTACCTGGGCGAGACGATGGTGAACTGGTGTCCGCAACTGGGCACCGTGCTGGCCAACGACGAGGTGGTGGATGGCGTGAGCGAGCGCGGCGGCTATCCCGTGGTGCAGAAGAAGATGCGCCAATGGTGCTTGCGCGTGTCGGCCTACGCACAGCGCTTGCTGGACGGATTGGACACCATCCAATGGACGGATTCGCTGAAGGAAACCCAGCGCAACTGGATTGGCCGAAGCGAAGGCGCGGAAGTGAAATTCCACGTGAAGAACAGCGACATCGAGTTTGTCATCTTCACCACCCGCGCCGACACGATGTTCGGCGTCACCTTCATGGTATTGGCACCGGAAAGCGAGTTTGTGGAGAAAGTCACCACCGAAGCACAGAAGGCGGAAGTGGAAGCCTATCTGGATAGAACCAAGAAGCGCACGGAGCGCGAACGCATCAGCGACCGCAGCGTGACGGGCGTCTTCACCGGCTCCTACGCCATCAATCCCTTCACAGGAGACGCAGTGCCCATCTGGGTGAGCGACTATGTATTGGCCGGATACGGCACGGGCGCCATCATGGCCGTGCCTGCGCATGACAGCCGCGACTATGCCTTTGCCAAGCATTTCAACCTGCCTATTGTCCCGCTGGTGGAAGGATGCGACGTGAGCGAAGAGAGCTTCGATGCCAAGGAAGGCATTGTATGCAACTCGCCCCGCCAGGATGCCGTCCCCTATTGTGATTTGAATCTGAACGGATTGACCATCAAAGAAGCCATTGCAACGACCAAGAAATACGTCAAGGAGCATAACCTGGGCCGCGTGAAGGTGAACTACCGCCTGCGCGACGCCATCTTCTCGCGCCAGCGTTATTGGGGCGAACCATTCCCCGTGTACTACAAGGACGGCATGCCCTACATAATTCCCGAAAACTGCCTCCCGCTGGAGTTGCCCGAAGTGAAGAAGTTCCTGCCCACGGAAACGGGCGAACCTCCCTTGGGTCACGCCACCAAGTGGGCTTGGGACACGGTGAACAACTGCGTGGTGGACAATGAAAAAATTGACAACCAAACCATCTTCCCGTTGGAATTGAACACGATGCCCGGCTTTGCAGGCTCCAGCGCGTATTACTTGCGTTATATGGATCCCCGCAACAACCAAGCGTTGGTGGACAAAAAAGTGGACGAATACTGGCGCAACGTGGACCTCTACGTGGGCGGCACGGAGCACGCCACGGGACACCTGATTTACTCGCGCTTTTGGAACAAGTTCCTGCACGACCTGGGCATCTCCGTGGTAGAAGAACCTTTCCAGAAGCTGGTGAACCAAGGCATGATTCAAGGCCGCAGTAACTTTGTCTATCGCATCAAGGACACCAACACGTTCGTGTCGCTGGGATTGAAAGACCAATATGACACTACCCCTCTCCATGTGGATGTGAACATCGTGCAGAATGATGTGCTGGACATCGAAGCCTTCAAGAATTGGCGTCCGGAGTACAACACCGCCGAGTTCATCCTGGAAGACGGCAAGTATGTCTGCGGATGGGCCGTGGAGAAGATGTCCAAGTCGATGTACAACGTGGTGAATCCCGACATGATTGTGGAGAAATACGGTGCCGACACGCTCCGCATGTACGAAATGTTCCTCGGCCCTGTGGAGCAATCCAAACCTTGGGACACGAACGGCATCGACGGCGTTCACCGCTTCCTGAAGAAATTCTGGTCGCTCTTCTATGACCGCACGGGCAACTGGCAGGTGACGGACGGGGAAGCCACACCGGAAGAACTGAAATCCCTGCACAAACTCATCAAGAAAGTGACGGGCGACATCGAGGCCTTCTCCTACAACACCTCCGTCAGCGCCTTCATGATATGCGTCAATGAGTTGGCTTCCTTGAAGTGCAACAAGCGCGAAGTGCTTACGCCGCTGGTCATCACGCTGGCTCCCTTTGCTCCGCACATCTGCGAGGAATTGTGGGAGACACTGGGACAAACTGGCTCGGTATGCGACGCCCAATGGCCAGCCTGGAAGGAAGAATACCTAGTAGAGAACACCGTGAACTACACGGTATCCTTCAACGGAAAGGCACGCTTCAACCAAGCCTTCCCCGCCGATGCCGCTTCTGACGACATACAGGCCGCCGTCCTGGCCGATGAACGCTCTGCCAAGTGGATGGAAGGCAAGCAGGTGGTCAAGGTCATCGTGGTGCCGAAGAAGATAATCAACATTGTAGTCAAATAAGCGTATGCAACTCAAGAAACCAACAAAAGCCGAAATTCTGCGGGAGAGCCGGGACTATCTGATGATAGCCGTGGGCCTCTTCAGCTACGCACTGGCGTGGGCCGTATTCATGATTCCCTACCAAATCACCACGGGCGGAACCACGGGTATCGGCGCCATCATCTATTATGCCACGGGCTTCCCCATCCAGTACACGTACTTCCTCATCAACGCGGTGCTGATGACGTTGGCCATCAAGGTGCTGGGCCCCAAGTTCAGCATCAAGACCACGTATGCCATCATTCTGCTGACCGTGATGCTGGAGTTCACCCAATGGCTGGTGAAGAATCCGGACGGCACCTTCCCGCAACTGCTGGGCCCCGGACAGGACACGATGGCCTGCCTCATCGGCTCGGTGATGTGCGGTGCGGGACTGGGCATCGCCTTCAACTGCGGAGGCAGCACGGGCGGCACGGACATCATCGCCGCCGTGGTGCATAAATATAAAGATGTGGCGCTGGGCCGTATGGTGATGCTGGTGGACTGCCTCATCATCAGTTCGTGCTACTTCGTTTTCCACGACTGGAGACGCGTGATTTTCGGTTTTGTGACGCTGTTCGTGATGGGCTTCGTGATAGACTATATCGTCAACAGTGCCCGCCAGTCCGTGCAGTTCCTCATCTTCAGCCGCAAGTATGAGGAAATAGCCGACCGCATCACCCGCGAGACACACCGTGGCGTGACGGTATTGGACGGCACGGGATGGTACAGCAAGGGAGACGTCAAGGTGTTGGTGGTATTGGCCTACAAACGCCAGTCCCACGAAATCTTCCAACTGGTGAAGGACGTGGACCCCAACGCATTCGTCTCGCAAAGCTCCGTCATCGGCGTCTACGGTGAAGGTTTCGACCGGTTGAAAGCCAAATAAGGAAGGCCCCTTAAGCAATACCTGGCAAACACATCCAACGGAATAAAAAAGAAGCAGAAAGTTATGAAGAAGTTTGTATTTGCCACTAACAACGCTCACAAGCTACAGGAAGTAGAAGCCATCGTAGGCGAGAAGATTGAAATCCTCAGCTTGAAAGACATCGGTTGCCAAGCCGATATCCCCGAAACGGCAGACACGCTGGAGGGGAATGCCTTGCAAAAGGCCCGATTCATTTATGAGACATACCACCGGGATTGCTTCGCCGACGACACGGGCCTGGAGGTAGAAGCCTTGAACGGCGCACCGGGCGTCTATTCGGCCCGCTATGCAGGCGACGCCCACAATTCGGAGGCCAACATGCGCAAGCTGCTCCAGGACCTGGAAGGCATTGAGAACCGCAAGGCTCGTTTCCGCACGGTCTTCGCCCTCATCCTGAACGGCAAGGAGCATCTCTTCGAAGGCATCGTCAACGGACAAATCATCAAGACGCGCCGCGGCACGGCAGGCTTCGGCTACGACCCGATTTTTGTACCCGACGGCTATACACAGACTTTTGCCGAGATGGGCGACGCGCTGAAGAACAAAATCAGCCACCGGGCCGTGGGGGCACAAAAGCTGTGCAAATTCCTGAACACGCTGTAGTAGACAACCATCCAATTACGGATAAAAAGGACGGAAGCAGAATCTCCGTCCTTTTTTATTGCACGGACGGGAAAAATGGATAACTTTGCAAGCATATAAATCATCAAAATCCATCTACAAATCCATCTATCTGAGCCTATAAAAAATAGGCTTTGCCCAAACGAGCAATTGCTGGTTTGGACAAAGCTTTAGTTTGTTGTTTTTCCAACTTTCCTTCTTTACAATCCCAGTCGTGCCGAAATCTCCAGCATCCTTTCTATCGGCTTCACGGCCCGTGCAGCTATTTCAGGCTCTACGGTTATCTCCGGCGTCTCGTCGCGCAGACAGTCGCGCAATTTCTCCAGTGTGTTCAGGCGCATGTAATTGCACTCGTTGCAGGCACACGTGCTGTCTGCGGGCGGGGCAGGGATGAAGGTGGTCTGCGGGCACTGACGGCGCATCTCGTGCAGGATGCCCGATTCAGTGGCCACGATATAGGCATTCTCCGGATGCTTCACGGCATATTTCAGCAAGGCGGCCGTGGAACCTACCACGTCGGCCAACTTCAACACAGCGCCCTTGCATTCGGGGTGGGCGAGGAGCAGGGCTTCGGGATGCTCCCGCTTGATTTCAACTATCTTTTCCACCGAGAATTGTTCGTGCACATGACATGCGCCATCCCATAACAACATGTTCCGTCCTGTCACGCTGTTGATATAACTCCCCAGGTTCCTGTCAGGACCAAAGATAATTTTCTCTTCCTTGGGAAAACTCTCCACGATTTGGCGGGCATTGGTGGAAGTGACCACCACGTCGGTCAATGCCTTGACGGCAGCCGTGGTGTTGACGTAGGATATGACCGTATGGCCTGGATGCTCCCTGACAAATTGTGCAAAACGGTCGGCAGGACAACTGTCCGCCAGCGAACAACCTGCAGCCATGTCCGGCACCAGCACCTTCTTCTGCGGACAGAGCACCTTGGCCGTTTCGCCCATGAAGTGGACGCCGCACATCACGATGATGTCCGCCTCTGTCCGTGCGGCCCATTGCGCCAGGGCCAGACTGTCGCCCACGAAGTCGGCCACGTCCTGCACTTCGCCGCGCTGGTAGTAGTGTCCCAGGATGACGGCGTTCTTCTCTTGTTTCAGTCTTTCGATTTCTTCCTTGATGTTAGCCATAACACATTATAATTATATCTCTTCTTCTTTTAATAAGAAAAACCATGTTGATGATAATAGGCGGTTAATAGTGTGGATAATTTCCGGGGCAGTTTCTTGCACAAGAAGTTATTGTTTCCGGCCTTGGAGTTACCCGATGGTTGTCAACACCAAGCTGTTTCCTTAATGTCTTGATACAGATGCCTGTCTCCTTTCATAACCGCACAGAATTAACACCCTGTCGATAAGCTGCAAAGTTAATAACTTTCGGGTTATGAACGGTGCAGTTCGGGCTGAAAAATAGGTTTATTATCAGATCGTATTTTGTGGCTAACTTTTTTGGCGGGTTCATTCCTCCGGCTGTATAACAGGAGTTATGAAGATTGCAAGCGGAAATTATGAAAATCTTTCCCGTGGCTATTGACAGGTTTTCCACCGATATTAACCGGGATGTGAACAGAAAGGCGTATCTTTGCACATCCATCTATAGAGATATGCGCAAACTGAAGATAACAGAGATGAACCGCCTCAGTGCGGAGGAATTCAAGGCGGTGGAAAAACTGCCGCTGGTGGTGGTACTTGACAATGTGCGTTCGTTGCACAATATCGGCTCGGTGTTTCGCACGTCGGACGCCTTCCGGGTGGAGTGCATTTATTTGTGCGGCATCACGGCCACGCCTCCCCATCCCGAGATGCACAAGACGGCGCTTGGCGCGGAATTCACCGTGGATTGGAAATATGTTAATAACGTGGTGGAAGCTGTTGATAACCTCCGTGAAAACGGCTATACGGTCTTGGTCGTGGAGCAGGCGGAGGGCAGCACGATGCTTCAGGACCTGACGTTGGAGCGTGGCCGCCGCTATGCCGTGGTGTTTGGCAATGAGGTGAAAGGTGTGCAGCAGGAGGCCATAGACCACAGCGACGGCTGCATCGAAATTCCCCAATATGGCACGAAGCATTCGCTCAACGTGTCGGTGACGGCAGGCATCGTCATCTGGGATTTGTTCAAGAAGCTTACTTTCTGATTTTCTCCTCCTTTTTCGTGTTTATTTAGGGGTATCTTCGGGCACGGGCGGCGGTACGCCTAAGCGTGCTCGGCTGTACAGCTGTCCGTGCTTAGGCGTACCGCTAAGCAAGCGGCTGTCAATGGCTCTGACTATCAGGGGATTGCTTTGGTCTTTTTGCCCTCCTTCAACAGGGTGTTGAAAACTCTTTGAACAACCTGTTGACAAACTATTTTGAAAATGGTTATTAACTGGTAGTTGATTACTTATCAACAGGATTAATCATTTGGAAATAAATAGAATAGATTAATTTATGTGATAGTTGTTAGTACACCTGTTCACTTCTCAATTTCGGTGGATAAAGGAGTATATAAGTCGTTGAACTTCCAGCCGCAAGCCTTCATATCCACACATCCGTTTTTGCGGAATATGACCCCTTCTGCTTGCAGCAAACTTGTTTGTTCTTGCCAATGGGGTGCTGTTCTCCCTTGGCTGTTCACTACCCGGTGGCACGGGAGGTTAAGCGCGTTTGTTGCTTCGTGTAGCATGCGTCCCACCAGTCGGGCATGTCGCGGCATGCCGATGAGCCAGGCTATTTGTCCGTACGTGATTACTTTTCCGCGGGGGATGGCGGCAATTACGGCATATACTTCTTCTTTGAAATGGGTAAGGTTGATCATTGTTTTCTGTAAGATTTGTTGGGTCAGTGTTGACAAAAGTAAGACAAAATCACTATCTTTGCAAATGTTATCTTCCCTGTTTTCCGGAATAGCAAGTTTCGGGTTGTTTGTCTGGAGCGGATGCGGTAACTTTGCACCGTTTATTTCACATACATATAGTTACAAATGGCTGAATACTTTCAATATGGTGAAGCGGAGATTGCCTATCTGAAACACGCGGACAAGCGTTTGGCGGAGGTGATAGAGCGTGTGGGCAAAGTGGAAAGGCGGGTCATTCCCGACCTTTTCTCCGCATTGGTACATTCTATTGTAGGGCAGCAGATTTCCACCAAAGCCCATGAAACGATTTGGCAACGGATACAGGAAGGGTTGGGAGAAGTGACGCCCGTGGTCATCAACCGACTTTCTTTGGAAGAATTGCAAGGTTTTGGCATCTCTTTCCGGAAGGCGGCTTACATCCACAACGCCGCGCGTAAAGTGTTGGATGGTACATTCGACATACAGGCTCTTTATGGCATGAGTGACAAGGAGGTGTGTGCCCGGCTTTCAGAGTTGGAAGGCATCGGCGTATGGAGTGCGGAAATGCTGATGCTGTTTTCCATGCAGCGTCCCGACATCCTCAGTTTTGGTGATTTGGCCATTCAGCGGGGGCTTCGTATGGTTTATCATCACCGGCAAATTACCCGCGTACTGTTCGAGAAGTACCGCAGGCGTTTTTCACCCTGCAATAGTGTCGCCAGTCTTTACTTATGGGCGGTGGCAGGTGGTGCCATTGAGGGGATGAGGGATTATGCGCCAAAGAATAAAAAGAAATAGGCTTATGCAAACACAGCAACTATTGAACTACGAACGCATTGCTTCTGCCATTCGTTTCATACGCGAAAACAGGCGCAATCAACCCGGTTTGGAAGAAGTGGCCGAGCATGTCCACATGAGCCCGTACCATTTTCAACGAACTTTTCAAGATTGGGCAGGAGTATCGCCCAAGCATTTCCTGCAATACTTGAACGTAGAGTATGCCAAGCATATTTTGCAGGAGACGCACGCTTCGCTTTTCGACGCTGCTTGTGAGGTAGGATTGTCGGGTACGGGCAGGCTTCACGACTTGTTTGTCCGTATTGAGGGAATGACTCCCGGCGAATACAAGAACGGCGGCGAGAACCTTTCCATCCGGCATAGTTTGGCGGAAAGCCCCTTTGGGCAGACTTTTGTGGCCTCCACCGCCAAAGGAATCTGTTGCCTGGAGTTTACCGACAACCCGGCGGACAGCCTTGCCCGACTGATGCAGAAATTTCCTCGTGCCCAATTTATCCAAGCCGAGGATGAATGGCAACGGAAGGCCCTTTCCATCTTCACCCAGGACTGGAGCAAACTTGAAGAAATAAAGCTGCACCTGAAAGGGACGGATTTTCAGCTGAAGGTATGGGAAGCCTTGCTTAAAATCCCAATGGGCGGATTGACCACATACGGTGACATTGCAGCCGGGATTCATCATCCGAAGGCTTGTCGCGCGGTGGGCACGGCAGTGGGCGACAATCCTGTGGCTTTCCTGATACCTTGCCACCGCGTCATCCGCGCCACGGGCGAGTGGGGTAATTACCGTTGGGGCGAGGTGCGCAAGACGGCACTCATCGGTTGGGAGGCTGCCAAACAGAAAGAAAAGAAATAGTCGGCTGTTTTGGTGGCGGTTCGGAAAATTTTCCGTATATTTGCCGCATAAATATGAAATATATGCGTAAGACTATTTTTTCTTGGATAAACATCTTTATCGGATGCACCATCATGGCGGCGGGATTCGTGTTCTTCATCAATCCCTATAACTTGGTGCCCGGCGGCGTGTATGGCGCCAGCATTGTGTTGCACAACTTGTTTCCTTCCATCCAGGTGGGTACGTTCGGCTATATGTTCGACATCCCGTTGCTCATCCTGTCCGTGGTGTTATTAGGCTCCAAGTTGGGCGGGCGCACCATAGCCGCAGCCTTGACCACGCCGTTGATTATGAACGTCATTTCCGCTTTGTCCTATCCGTCGGAAGAGGCTCTGCACGCGCTGGATCCTTCGCAGTTGCTGGGCGGCGCGTTCGACATGACGGACCATCTGATGCTGACCACCATCATCGGCGCGGCGGTCATTGGCATTGGTCAGGGCATTGTGGTGCGCAACCAGGCCACCACGGGCGGCACGGACATCGTGGCAATGATTCTCCAGAAGTATGCGCATTTCCGTTTTTCCAACGCCATCCTGTTGGTGGACGGGCTTGTGGTGCTTTTCGGCCTGCTGGTCATTGGCTTCGGCGTGGGCGGCGCGGAAGATGTCTCGCAGCCTTCGTGGCACCTGTCGTTCTATTCGCTCATCGCTATTTTCGTCTGCTCCCGCGTCCTGGCGCGCGTCATCAACGGCGAGAAGAATGACAAGCTCATCTTTGTCATCAGCAACAAGAAGCTGACCGATTTGCACCATTATATCATCCAAGACATGGACCGCACAGCCACTTGCATCAAGAGCAGCGGACTCTATACGAAGGAAGACAAGGAAATGCTGTTCCTTGTGGTAAGTTACAAGGAAGTGGCTGGCCTGAAAACAAAAATCAAGGAAGCCGATCCTAACGCCTTTGTGGTGGTGACGGACGCTTACGACACCTTCGGCGAGGGCTGGAAGGAGTTGCCGTCGAAGAACGAGGTGCAGCCGGAGTAAGGTTATTTATAAGATAAATGAAGGAAATTGCACTATGAACGTGCAGAAATCAGCCAATTTCTGCACGTCCGTGGTGCAATTTTCGTATATTTGCAGGGAAAAGCAATGCAAAGGATATGGAAAGACTATTGGCAAACTTCGGCAGATTGTTGAAACAGGTAAATACGGACTTCACCCGGTATAAGTATGATGAAATCAAGTGGGATAGCCGTATGCTGGGCTTGGTAGGACCGCGTGGAGTGGGGAAGACCACGCTTTTCCTGCAATACATCAAGAAGAATCTTTCCGTGAAGGATACATTGTATGTCTCGGCAGACAATATCTATTTCTCAGATCATACGCTGATAGATTTGGCGGATGATTTCAGCAAGCAGGGCGGTCGCCATCTGTTCATAGACGAAATCCACAAGTATGCCAGTTGGTCGGTGGAGTTGAAGCAAATGTATGATTCCTATCCCGACATGCAGGTGTTTTTTACGGGTTCTTCCGTGTTGGACATTTACCGGGGAATGGCCGACCTCAGTCGTCGTGCGCCGGTTTACGAGATGCAGGGGTTGTCCTTTCGGGAATATCTTTATTTGTTTCACGGCATTGAATCGCCTGTTTATACTCTTGAGGAGATTGTGGAGCAGAAAGCCGACATTCCCGGTGTCAATCATCCGTTGCCTTTGTTTGCCGACTATCTGAAACGGGGGTATTATCCTTTCAGCCGAGATGCCGATTTTTACACGGAATTGCAGCAGGTCATCAATCAAACGATGGAGGTGGACATACCGCAATATGCCGGAATGAATGTGTCCACGGGGCGCAAGTTGAAGCAACTGCTGATGGTCATCGCCCGCAGTGTGCCCTTCAAGCCGGTGATGCAGAAGTTGGCGGACTTGACCGGGGTTAGCCGCAATTATCTGGCCGATTACCTGTTTTATATCGAGCGGGCAGGTATGATTGCCCAACTTCGCGATGAAACCGGAGGATTGCGCGGCTTGGGTAAAGTGGAGAAACTGTACTTGGACAATACGAACTTGGTTTACGTCTTGGGACAGGAAAATTCCAATGTGGGGAATGTGCGGGAAACCTTCTTCCTGAACCAGATGCGCGTGCGTCAGGAGGTCATAGCTTCGCGGATGGCGGATTTCAGCATAGGCGGCTATACTTTTGAGATAGGCGGCAAGAAGAAAGGACAAAAACAATTGGCCGGTGCAGGGCAGGGCTTCGTGGTGAAGGATGACATAGAAACAGGTTATGGCAATGTGATACCATTGTGGGCTTTTGGCTTGAATTATTAACAGGGGCTGTTCATAACTGTCCGTTTTCCACCATCTGAACTACCCGTTCCGTCATGGCGTCTTCCCCTTCCGGGTCATACTCCTTCTTCAGGCTGGCACCGAAAAGGGCGGCGAAGGCTTGGTAGAAACCCGCACGGAAGGGACCGAGAAAGGCTTTCACCAGTTCGTAGCCCGTGGAGTTGGTTTGGCGGTCCACTAACTTGATGAGCAGTTTGCCTTGCGAGAAAGTCAGCTTCTTCATCCGTGGCGTATATTGCTCCTTGATGCTTTTTTCCACGGCTTTCAGGTGTTGCTGGCGGGCTTTGTCGTCGGGCAGGGTCATCAGGTATTCGTAGGTTTCGATGATGGCGCGTTGCACCTCGTTGGCAATGGGCAACACCTTCTTGACGTCGCGCACCAGCTTGTTGTAGCGGCGCACTTGGCGGTTATTCTTGAATTGCAGCGGCTTATAGATATAGACGGCAGGGAAGGAAACGGAGGGGATGGTGTCGCCTTCGTACACGCACATGCGGGTCAAGTAGGATTGTTGCGGCGTGTTCGCTTCCGGTTGTTGGGCGAAGCATTTCAATCCTATGAGCAGAAACAGGGGCACTATGAATCTGGTAAGTTTGTGCATGACGTGGCAAATGTACGGTATTTCGGGGAATAATCCTGCACGACTTGTCTTTATTTTAGATTCCCTATATATAGTTAGCTGATAGTGGGGATGTCGTCCGGCTGAAATCCCGAAAAGTGGGTATTTCGGCATAGGGAATAAAGTCTTTACTTTGCAGTCAGCAATTTATAACGTATGATTACAATGAAGAAGATTGGTATTTTCTATGGCTCCAGCACCGGGACGTGCGAGGACTTGGCTAACCGCATAGCCGATAAATTGGGAGTGTCCGCACAGGACGTGCATAGCGCCGACAAGCTGACGGAGGCTATGGTGAAAGAATATGAAGTGTTGATATTGGGTAGCTCTACGTGGGGTGCCGGCGACTTGCAGGATGATTGGTACGACGGCGTGAAGGTGCTGAAGGCAGCCGGTTTGTCCGGCAAGCTGGTGGCCCTGTTCGGCTGTGGCGATTCGGAATCCTATTGCGATACCTTCTGCGATGCCATTGGAGTGTTGTACGAAGATTTGCAGGGTACGGGTTGCACTTTTATCGGCAATCGGGTGAGCACGGACGGTTATTCTTATTCTTCTTCCATTTCGGTAGTGGACGGTTGCTTTGTAGGCTTGGCTTTGGACGAAGTGAACGAAAGCGACAAGACCGATGGGCGCATCAATGCCTGGGTGGCCGATCTCCAGGTATGATATCTGTGCCCAGTGCAAGCGGTATTGCAGGCGGAAAGGACTTTCTTAGCTTGTGCTGCCGGACTTTAGAAATGGCGCGGATTCCATGGGATATTTCTGTGGAATCCGCGCTACCTTTATAATTTCCAACCTGCTGTTTCTTCCTGAATCTGCCAAAGGCGGGCATAGAGTCCGTCGTGTTCCATTAGTTCCTTGTGGGTGCCTTGTTCCGTTATGCAGCCTTCGTTGAGAACGACGATGTGGTCGGCGTTCATAATGGTTTTCAGGCGATGGGCGATGACAATGACTGTTCGTCCTTGGATGAGGGTATCAATGGCTTTTTGTACTTCCACCTCGTTTTCCGGGTCGAGTGAGGCGGTGGCTTCATCCAGCAAAATGATAGGCGCTTCCTTCAGGATGGCACGGGCAATGGAAAGACGTTGTTTTTCACCGCCGGATAATGTGCATCCGCCTTCGCCCACTATAGTGTCATAACCGTGAGGCAATCGCATAATGAAGTCTTGGCAACAAGCGCGGCGGGCGGCTTCTTCAATCTCGGCATCCGTGGCATCATTGCGCCCGAAGCGGATGTTGTTTCGTATCGTGTCCTGAAAGAGGTAGACATCCTGGAAGACCATCGAGACCCGTTGCATCAGGCTTTCCGGTTCTATCTCGTTCATTGGGATGCCGTCAAGGCAGATGCGACCTTGTTGAGGGTCGTAGAAACGGGCACAGAGTTTCATCAGCGTGCTCTTGCCGCTGCCCGATGGACCTACCAAGGCGGTCAAGCTGTTTTTGCGCAAGGTGAGAGAGACATTATGCAGTACCGTCTTGTCTTGGTAGGCAAAGGAGACGTTTTCCAACGTAATGTCTCCGTCAGCCGGAGCTTGGCGTTTTCCGGTCATTTCCGGTTCGTTCATTAGCGAAAGGATGCGTCCGCCGGCCATGGAGAAGTAACGGAATTCGGTAAAGTTGGTCAGGGCAGATGTCAGCGGGTCGAATACACGTGAACCGACAATCAGGAATAATACGAACGTCATCAGCGATAATTCACCACCTAACAGGAGATACGTGCCGCAAAGCACCATCAGCGTCAGCCCGGCGCGTAGCAATGTGATGGAAAGTAGGACAAACGGCCCCAACAAGGCTTCCTGACGGATGCATGCACGGCGCAATCCGGCAAAAGCGTCACGCAGGCGGACGAAACGGTCGCCCAGCAAGTTATAGGCTTTCATCACGCGGATGCCTTGCAGGTATTCTTCCAATCGGTTGCCCGCTTCAATCTTGGCGGCGATTTGTCCTCCGCTCAGTTTGTGTTGTACGCCGGTACTGGCCCACAAGATCAGCATGGCCAATGGCAAGGCGGCAAACATCGCGACAGCCATCCGCCAATCCATCCAGAGCAGCGAAAGAAAGGCCAGTAAGGGCATGACCAACGCGCCCATCAATTGAGGCAGATGGTGGGAAATGCCCGTCTCTGCCATGGTGAAGTCAGTGATGAGCATGGAAGAGAGGTCTCCCGGGTCACGCCGCGAAAGAAAGCCAAGTGACAGTTTCCGCAGATGTTCGCCCAACGCCACGCGCCCCGAAGCACTCATTTCATAGGCACCACGGAAATTGGCCCGGTAAGAAGCGCGTTCGGCCAAGGCCATTACTATCATATATAAAATAAGGATGCCGAAAAGATACCAAAGCCGTTCGGTGTCGAGCGGCGTGCCGCTTCCGTTAAAGGTTTGAAAGAGGATGCGAACCACCTCGATGGAGAGGCAGAAGGGGACGATGTTCACCAAGTTGGCCAGCATCGTGTAGCCGACGGGCTTATTCAGACGCTCCGTGTGGCCGATGGTTATGTTTTTTATTGCGTTCATAATCGTGTATTTTTTAGTTTTCAAGTTTCCATTGGTGGGCGCTGGTGTAGGCGTCCCACATCTTTTTATATGTACCTTCTGTGGTTGCCAAAGTTTCGTGTTGGCCACATTGCACCACGCGCCCTTCCTTCAACACGACAATTTGGTCTGCCGAGATGATGGACGAGAGGCGATGGGCAATGACAATGACCGTCTTCCCCCGGATGAGCGATTGCAGGGCTTGCTGCATTTTGTGTTCGTTTTCTGCATCGGCAAAGGCAGTGGCTTCATCCAGCACCAGGATAGGGGCATTTTTCAGGATGGCGCGTGCCACGCAGACCCGTTGCGCCTCGCCTCCGGAGAGGTAGACGCCACGGTCACCGATGCGGGTGTCGTAGCCTTGGGGCAGACGTGTGATGAAGTCGTGGCATTGGGCGGCATGGGCGGCGGCTTCCACTTGTTGGCGGGTGGCGTGGGGCGAACCTACGGCAATGTTCTCATAGAGCGTGTCGTAGAACAGGAAAGTGTCTTGGAAGACAAACGATACCAGTTCCATCAGCTTCTCCGTGCCGATGTCGCGGATGGAGATGCCGCCAATGCGTATCTCTCCCTGCGTCACGTCCCAGAAACGGGGAATGAGGTTGGCCACTGTGCTTTTGCCACTGCCCGATGGGCCGACCAAGGCGGTGATTTGTCCTTGCGGGGCTGTGAACGAAACCTCGTGCAAGGCTTCTGTACGTGTCTGTTGTTCGGTATTCTCGTAGGCGAAGGTGACGTGGCTGAACTCAATGTCGTAGTTTACGGGTGTTTGCGGGTGGCCGGGTTCAGATACGGGCTTGTATTCCAAGATGTGGTCGATGCGCTGTACGCCTTCGTCAATCTCCCTTGTGCCTCCACCCAGGAACATCAGTTTGTAAACAGGAGAAGCCACTCCGGGTCCCATTACGATGAAAAACAACCATACCGTGGCTGCGGCCAGGCTCTCTTCGTTGCCTTGCATCAGCAGGATGCCCGCAGGCAGGAGGAAAGTCACCATCGAATTGAGCAGCACGGCGAAGGCTATCATGCCATTCTGGTAGGTGTCGCAACATTTCAGGGCGAAGGTTTTGTAGGCTTCAATCTCGGCGTTGAACCGGCGGAACGACCGCACGCTTTGTCCGAATATCTTCACCACAGGCATCCCACGCACATATTGCACGGCTGAGGCGCTCATCCGTTCTTGCGCGTCAAAGTAGGTGTGGGTAAATTCACGCGCTTTCTTCCCCATGAAGTTGGAGAATTGCAGGAAGAGGCTTGCCAGGATGACAACCAGGCAGACCAAGGCCATCCATCCGTCCAAGGTAAAGAATAGAAGGAACATGACCACGACCGTGGCCACGACGTTTACCAAGTCCGGAATGGTGTGGGCGATGAAGGTTTCTATCTTTTCAATGTTCTGTTCCATTGTCTTCTTGATGGCGCCGGTGGAAGTGTTGGTCAGATACCCCAAAGGCAATCGACCGATGTGTTCAGACAAACGCACGCGCAATCCATAAAGGATGCGGAAGGCCGCCACGTGCGATGCCATCAGTGCGGCATAGAGCAATACTAATCCTCCCATCAGTCCGATGAAGGCTGTCCATCCCCAGCGAATCATCCCGGCTCCGTCCGCCGTTTGTGGATTGCCTCCATTTGCCAACAATTCACGCAGGATTTCATAGACCGCCCAGTAGGGCATCAACATGCACACGGCACTTCCTGCCGACAGCAGGCCAGCTACGAACAGCAGGCCTTTCTTTTGTCCCGCTATCTCCATCAGGCGGGACAAGCCTTGTTTCTTCTTTTTCTGTTTCATTCTCGTTATTGTTTGATGTTATCATGCTGTTCAGTCCTTGCAGCCGAGGACTCCAGTCTTTCTAATACAAGGACTCCAGTCCTTCGCTTCAAGGATTACAGTCCTTGGCTGCAAGGACTGAGGACGGAAGATTATCCATGCGCTTCCTTGCATATCTCATACCCCAGCAGCGAGCTGAAGCGATAGCAAAGCCAAGGCATCCGTCCCAGGATTTGCCCGAAGAAGAAGCCCCAACGCCGGCGGAAGAACTTCATGTAGTTGGCTTGGTCCAGCAGGTGCAGGGCGGGTTCCCATTGCTCCACCAGGTGTCCGTCGCTCAGGCCGGAGCGGATTTGCGCCTCGTGCTTGCGCAGGGAGTCCGGTTTGACGCCATGCTTGCTCATCATTGTCCCGCAGACATCAAACCAGATTTCCCCTCCGCCGAAGCGTGTGGCCACGTGGTGCAGGAAGCTGCGTACCTGCTTTTCGTAGAAATACATCAGTACGCCTTCCACCACGAAGATGAAACTGGCTTCCGGATGCCGGACACGGAGGTCGTCCATCCAATCGGTTTCCAGCAAAGAGGCGGCGAGGTAAGGGTTTCCGGCCTGTTCGGGTATCAGTCGGCGGCGCAGGTCGATGACTTCGGGCAGGTCGAGGTCGTAGAAGGTCACGCCCGTGCCTTGCCCTATACGCTGGTAGCGCGTATCCAATCCGCAACCCACGTTGACTACTACGGGATGTACGTGGCTCCGGATGAAGCGGCACACGGCGTTGTCGAAATACCAGCCGCGCACCACGCAGCCCGTTTCGCTCAGTTTGGCCCCGTCGAACCGGGAGTAGTCGTAATCCAGACTCTCGGCCAAGCGTTCCGCCGTGGGGTCGTAGAGGATGGGATGCTTGCGCCGGCTTTCCTTGGCCCGCATATAGAGCGGGATGAGCAACGTCTCGGCCACGATGCTCTGGAAGGGATGATTCTGTGTCATAGTCGTATGTATATGTTTAGTGAACAATAGTCCGTTTCGTTCATAAAAAAGGAGGAAACCTCCGTGAAGATTTCCTCCTGATTTGCAGAAAGCTATGCTGTGATGTAGGATTAGGTCCGTTCATATTATATCCGTGTGATGGCTTTCCAGCCTTCTATTTCAAACAGGATGTAGTCGTGCAGGATGTCTTCCATCTCTTGGCCGGAGATGGAGTGCATCAGCAGTTCTTCAAACAAGGTGAACATCCACACCGTGTGCAGGTGGATGAGGAAGTCGGACACGCGGGTATGGATGCCGGGATGGCGTGCCTGCATCTGTGCGAACCAATCCTTCACCAGTTCTGTGGAGCGGTCGGTGAAGTCCTCGCGGAAACGCTCCAACGACGAGCCTTGCGCCCGGAAGAGCAGGAGGTTCAGCAGGTCGCGGTGCCGGTTGATGAGGCGGACATATTCGTCGATGCAACCGCGCAGGTAGGATTCGGACTTCATCAGCAGGATGTCCTCGCCGTGTGTCCCGTGGTGGCGTTGCAGCATGGTGTCGAAGGCGGTCAGCACGGGGCGCAGCAATTCGCGGAACAACTCGTCCTTGCCGGGGAAATAATGGTAAAGATTGCCTACGGCGATGCCTGCCTGGGCGGCCACCTCGCGCATGGAGGTCTTGGCATAGCCGTGGCGGGCGAAGAGTTGTCCGGCCACATTCAGAATCCGGTGTCGTATATTTCCTTTCAATACTTGCATCGCGTGTTTTTTTACGGGACAAAGGTAGGGGGAAGCGAGGAGGCGGGCAATACCCAGTTGTAGGGATTTTGAGAATTACTTCCCCCTTTCTTTCGGTAGTTTCGATTATTTCCCTTAACTTAGCGGCCTATAAAACCACATATCATTATGCCAATGAAAAACCTGCGGCAAGTCTTTCTTGTCACTTCATTATTGTTGTGCCTCCCTATGCTCCGCGCCCAAAGCCTCTTCCTCTTGGAAGACAACTTGGAAGAACTGGCCGAAGAAACCGGCACCGCCGACTGGGAAGACGAGCTGGAAGAACTTTCCTACCGCCTGCAAGAACCCCTCAACCTGAATACCGCCACCCGCGAACAACTGGAGCAATTCCCTTTCCTCACCGCCCGGCAGGTGGAGGAAATTCAAGCCTACATCTACATCCACGGGCAGATGCAAACCATCTACGAGCTGCAACTGGTGGAGGAGATGGACAAGCGCACCATCGACCTCCTGCTCCCTTTCGTCTGCGTGAAGCCTGTGAAGGAAGGCCGTGGCTTTCCTTCGCCAAGGGACATCCTAAAGTTCGGAAAGCACGAGGCTTTGGTTCGCTTTGACGTGCCCTTCTATCGGCGCAAGGGGTATGAGACGGATTATCTGGGGCCACCCTGGTATCACTCGGTGCGCTACTCTTTTCGTCGGGGCGACTATGTGCAGGCGGGCTTTGCGGCGGAGAAGGATGCGGGCGAACCTTTCTTTGCCTTGCACGACAAGCAGGGGTATGACCATTATTCCTATTATGTCCTGTTGCAAAACCTGGGGCGGCTGAAGGCTTTGGCCTTGGGCACGTACCGACTCTCCTTCGGTCAAGGGTTGGTGCTGGGCAACAGCTTCGGGTTGGGCAAGTCTTTTTCCCTCGCCACGTCCGACTATCGCACGCAGGGCATCCGCAAGCACGGCTCCACGGGCGAGTATGATTACTTCCGGGGTGTGGCGGCCACGGTGCAGGCGGCGCACCGATGGGAAGTGTCCGCCTTCTATTCGCATCGCACGATGGACGGACGGGTGGAAGAGGGGGCCATCACTTCCATCGATGAATCGGGCCTGCACCGCACGCAGTCGGAGGTGGAGAAGAGGCATACCTTCGCCCTGCAACTGGCGGGAGGCAACGTGGCCTATCGAGGCAAATCCCTGCAGGCGGGAGTGACGGGCATCTACTACTTCTTCGACCGTCCCTACAGGCCCAATCTGCGGGAGTATGCCAAGTATAACCTGCAAGGCAACCGTTTCTATAACGTCGGCTTGGACTATCGCTATCGCTTGGGCCGTTTCGGCTGGACGGGCGAGGCGGCACTGGGCAAGCACGGTTATGCCTTCCTCAACCGCCTGAGTTATGACTTCTCGCCGGATTACCGCGTGATGTTGGTGCACCGTTATTATGCCCACGACTATTGGGCGATGTTTGCCCACTCTTTCAGTGAAGGCAGTGCGCCGCAAAATGAGAATGGTTGGTATCTGGCCGCGGAAATCGCCCCGTTTGCGGGTTGGAGGTTCTTTGCATCGGCGGATTTTTTCTCTTTTCCTTGGTGGCGATACCGCATCAGCCAGCCTTCGCAGGGGACGGACTTGCGTTTCCAGGCCACCTATACGCCTCGCGAGGACCTGACGATGTATGCCAATTACCGTTTCCGCCGGCGCGAGCGCGATGTGACGGGGACGGGTGGGGAAGTGACCTTGCCCACGTGGCACCACCGCACCCGTTTCCGCCTGACCTACACGCCCGGCGCGTGGAAATTTCAGACCACGGCGGATTACAACAACTTCCGCCAGCAGACTTTCTCACCCCGCCAAGGCTGGCAATGCACCCAGTCGTGCGCCTACACCCTGCCTTGGTTTCCGCTCAGCCTGTCTTTGCAAGGCACGTATTTCGATACGGACGATTACGATTCGCGCGTCTATGTCTACGAGAAAGGGTTGCTCTATACCTTCTATACGCCTTCCTTTTCGGGCAATGGCTTTCGCTGTTCGGCCCACTTGCGCTATGACTTCGGTCAAAGGCTGATGCTCTTGGCCAAGCTGGGGCATACGGTTTATAGGGACAGGGATGAGATAAGTTCGGGCAATGATCTGATACGGGGGAACAAGAAAACGGACTTGCAGGTGCAGGTGCGGGTGAAGTTCTGAGGTGGAAATGTTCTTTTGTTTGTTAAAAAGAAGAAGAAATAAAAAAGAAAGGAGTATATTTGCAAAATGGAAAAAGAAAAGATGCCGTATTGGCTGAGATCGGCAAATTCTTTATTGATATTGCTAAGTTGGTGTTTGGTGGCATTATTTTAGCAAGTATTATGAAATTAGAGGTGAATAGATCATTGCTTTTCATCCTCGGTGGAATAGGTGTTATAGCTTTTGCCTTAACTGGTTTATTATTTATAGCATTGTCTAAATCTAAAAAATAGAGGGTATATGGAATTAATAGTTTTTTTATCAGTATTCATATTGATAGCTCTTATTGCAGGCGGATGGGCTTTAGTTCAATTGCGTAAATCAAGGCACGCATTATAAAATACGTATTATGACCATCATCTATCCTTCCCCCATTTTCGGTCCCGTGCATTCCCGCCGCTTGGGTGTTTCCTTGGGAATCAACCTGATGCCTGCCGACGGCAAGCTCTGCACGTTCAACTGCATCTATTGCGAATGCGGTTTCAACGAGGATTTCCGTCCCAAGTTGCCACGCCCGACGCGCGAGGAAGTACGCGCCGCCCTCGAAGTCCGCTTGCAGGACATGCAGCAGAACGGGCCCGCGCCCGACGTGCTGACCTTTGCCGGCAATGGTGAACCGACGGCCCATCCGCATTTTCCCGAAATCATAGCCGACACGTTGGCCTTGCGCGACCATTATTTCCCCCATGCCAAGGTGAGCGTGCTCAGCAACTCGACCTTCATCCACAAGCCTGCCGTGTTCGACGCCCTGCTGCGCGTGGACAACAACATCCTGAAGCTGGACACCGTGGACGAGGACTATATCCGCACCTTGGACCGTCCCACGGGCGCCTATTCCGTGGAGCGCATCATCGAAGGCATGAAAGCTTTCCAAGGCCACTGTATTATTCAGACGATGTTCCTGAAAGGTGGTTACCAAGGCCGCGACATGGATAACACCTCCGACCGCTTCGTCCTGCCTTGGCTGGAGCGGGTGAAGGAGATTGTCCCCCGACAGGTGATGATTTACACCATCGACCGCGAGACGCCCGACCACGACCTGCGCAAGGCCACGCACGAGGAATTGGACCGTATCGGTGCACTGGTGCGCGAGGCGGGGTTTGAGGTGAGCGTGTCGTATTAAGCTATCTCTTCCACAACCCCAGGTCATACTCCGCCTCCACCTTCTCCTCCACCTCGTCCGGCAGGGCGGGGAAGAAGTCGATGCCCGTGATGCGCTCCACTTGGTCCACGGAGTTGACGTAGCTGTCCAGCGGATGGTTGCCCGACGTGTTCTTGTAGAGGAAGCCGATGGCGCGCGGCGGGTTGCTGTCCGGGCAGAGGACGACCTTGAAGAAGGCCTCGGGCACGGTGATGCGGTGCTCGCGGCCGATGGTCTTGTGCGGTTGCCGGTAGAGGACGGGGCCGCAGACGATGAATATCCTTCCTTCCCGCTGTGCCCAGTCGCGGCATGCTTCCTCCAGTTCTTTCCAGTCGCCTCGGTTCAGGTTGTGGTGTTGCGGGCAGATGTTGGTCATGTAGAAGCTCTCCTGCATGGCCCGCCAGTGCCAGCGGTTGTCTCCCGCCGGACACATGTGCCCGCGGTCCCAGCCCGAGCGCTTGTAGTCGTCGGTGGTGACGGCCACGTCTTCGGGCAGGTCGGGGTCGGGCAGGAACTTGTCCGTGCGGCTTTCGCGTTCGATGAGCTTGTCGGGCGTCAGTTCCCAGGCCACCCAGTTGGGCAGGTTATGCTCCAGGTTGTAGGAGACGGTGTAGCCGCGGCGCACCAGGATTTTTTCGGGCGTATCTTTTAGGGGGGCGGGCAACAGGGCATTGGCGTCTGCCGGCAGGGCTTCCGTCGTTGCAGGGGCAGGCTGTATGACGTTGGCCAGTGGCTCGTACCCGAAGTAGAGGGCACAAGCCAGCAGCAGCGTCAGGAGGTATTTGGTGTAGTTTCTGGTTTTCTGTTTCTTTCTTCTTCTTCTTGCCATGGCTATTATCGGTTCAGCAGTTGGTTGGCCCTATCCAGCGCCACGTTGATGTTGGGGCAGATGTTTTCCTCGCCCAGCAGCTCGTAGAAGCCGGATTTCTGGAGGGCGCGGTGCACTTTTTCGTTCACGCCGGAGAGCACGATGGTGATTTTTTCCTTCTGCGACATCAGGCACAGGTTCTCCAGGTTGTGGATGCCCGTGGAGTCGATGAAGGGCACTTTGCGCATCCGCAGGATACGCACCTTGGGGCGGTCGCCCAGCCGCGCCATGATTTCCTCGAACTTCGTGGCGATGCCGAAGAAGTAGGGGCCGTTGATTTCATACACCTCCACGCCGTCGGGGATGATGATGTGTTCCTCGTGCGTGTCGGCGCCGGTGTCCTTGTTGGGGTCGATCTCGTCCTTGATGACAGAGATTTCCGTAGTCTCCATCACGCGGTGCATGAAGAGGACGCAGGCGATGACCAGTCCCGCCTCGATGGCCACGGTGAGGTCGAACACCACGGTGAGGAAAAAGGTGATGAGCAGCACGGTGACGTCCGCCTTGGGGTTGCGCAACATGCCTTTGAACGTGCGCCAGCCGCTCATGTTGTAGGCCACCACGGCCAGCACGCCCGCCAGGCAACCCATCGGGATGTATTGCGCCAGCGGCATGAGCAGCAGCAGGATGAGTAGCAGCACCACGGCATGCACGATGCCCGCCACGGGCGTCCGTCCGCCGTTGTTGATGTTGGCCATCGTGCGGGCAATGGCTCCCGTGGCGGGTATGCCGCCAAAGAGGGGAGTCACCATGTTGGCCACGCCTTGGGCGATGAGCTCGGTGTTCGAGTTGTGGCGGTCGCCCGTGACGCCGTCGGCCACGGTGGCGGAGAGCAGCGACTCGATGGCACCCAGCACGGCGATGGTCAGCGCCACGGGGAAGAGGTTCTTCACCGCCTCCCAGTCCAGGGCGGGGATGGCCGCGTCGGGCAGTTCGGCATGGATGCTGAAGCGGTCGCCGATGGTGTCGATGCCCGTGATGCCGCCGTAGGTCTTCATCAGCCATACGGCCACGGTCACCACGATGATGGCCACCAGCGAGCCGGGTACTTTCTTGGACAGCTTGGGCGTCAAGGCGATGATGAGGATGCTGGCCAGGCTGACTGCCGTGTTCCACCAGTTCACCGTGTCGAAGTGGCGGAAGTAGAGCAGCCATTTGCCGATGAAGTCGCCCGGCACCGCCTCGCCCCCGAACTTCAGTCCGAAGATGTCCGCCACCTGCGTGGTGAAGATGGTGACGGCGATGCCGCTCGTGAAGCCCACGATGATGGGGTAGGGGATGAACTTGATGACCGCCCCCAGCCGGAAGGCGCCCAGCACGATGAGGATGACGCCCGCCATCAGCGTGGCAGCGATGAGGCCCGCCTCGCCATATTGCTGGATGACGCCGTAGACAATGACGATGAACGCGCCCGTCGGTCCGCCTATCTGCACCTTGCTGCCACCCAGCAGCGAGATGAGGAAGCCGGCGATGATGGCCGTCACGATGCCCTTCTCGGGCGAGACGCCCGACGCGATGCCGAAGGCGATGGCCAGCGGCAGGGCCACGATGCCCACGATGATGCCCGCCATCAGGTCGGCGGAGAGTTGTTGCTTGTTGTAGCTCTTCAGTGTGTCGAACAGTTTGGGTCTGAATTCTAAAGCTTTCATTGCTTATCTGTTTATGCTTGTTATCCTGGTTGGAAAGAGGCCGCAAAATTAGGTAAAATTCTGCAAATGAAGTAAAAGGAAATAGGCTTTTCTGCGTAAATCTTCTATCTTTGTAGGATAAGGGACTATGAACTGATTATTCATTATTAAAACAACAGATTATGGGAAAAAGCATCAAAGGAACTCAGACTGAGAAGAATCTCTTGACATCATTTGCCGGCGAATCGCAGGCACGTATGCGCTACACCTACTTTGCCAGTGCGGCCAAGAAAGAAGGATACGAGCAAATCTCCGCCATCTTCCTGGAGACGGCCGAGCAGGAAAAGGAGCACGCCAAGCGCATGTTCAAGTGGCTGGAAGGCGGCATGGTGGAAATCACCGCTTCTTATCCCGCGGGCGTCATCGGCACCACGCTGGAGAACCTGAAGGCCGCAGCCGCCGGCGAGAATGAAGAATGGACGACGGACTATCCCAAGTTTGCCGACGTGGCCGAGGCCGAGGGCTTCCCCGAAATCGCCGCCATGTATCGCAACATCGCCATTGCCGAGAAGGGCCACGAGGAGCGTTACCAGGCTTTCGTGAAGAACATCGAGGCGGGCAAGGTCTTCGCCAAGGACGAGGAGACCGTATGGCAGTGCCGCAACTGCGGTTACATCTACGTGGGCAAGGAAGCGCCGAAGGCATGTCCTGCCTGCCTGCATCCACAAGCTTACTTTGAGGTGAAGAAGGAGAATTGGTAAACCGCAGCTGACATGCTGTGATTTTTTAGACGCGGATAATGCGGATTTTATAACTTAATAATCCGCATCATCCGCTAAATCCGCGTCTAAAAGATTAGCCTTTTCTGTTTTGATGCACCTTCATCCTCTGTATGTGTGACACAGCTCCTGTGTTATTTCCCCGCGTGCGGATAGTCTATCGTGTAGTGCAGCCCGCGGCTTTCCTTGCGCTCCATGGCCTGTTTGGTGATGAGGTAGCCCACGTTGATCATGTTGCGTAGTTCGCACAGTTCGCGCGTGGCCTTGCACCGCTTGAAGAGGCGTTCCGTCTCCTCGTAGAGGATGTCCAGGCGGTTCCAGGCGCGGGTCAGGCGGACATTGCTGCGCACGATGCCCACGTAGGATTCCATGATTTGGTTCACCTCCTTCATGCTTTGCGTGATGAGGATGCGCTCCTCGTTGCTGATGGTGCCCTCGTCGTTCCACTCCGGGATGTCGGTGTTGAAGTCGTAGCGGTCCAGCACACTCAGGGCGTGCTTGGCAGCCGCGTCGGCATAGACCACCGCCTCGATGAGCGAGTTAGAGGCCAGTCGGTTGCCGCCGTGCAGGCCCGTGCATGAACATTCGCCGATGGCGTAGAGGCGGCGGATGCTGCTCTGTCCGTCCAGGTCCACCTTGATGCCGCCGCAGAGGTAGTGGGCGGCGGGGGCGACAGGGATATAATCCTTGGTGATGTCGATGCCGATGGAGAGGCATTTTTGGTAGATGTTGGGGAAGTGGCGTTTCGTTTCCTCGGGGTCCTTGTGCGTCACGTCCAGGTAGACATGGTCTTCGCCGCGGTGCTTCATCTCGTTGTCGATGGCGCGGGCCACGATGTCGCGCGGGGCGAGAGAGAGGCGCGGGTCATACTTCTGCATAAACTCTTGCCCGTCCAAGGTGCGGAGCACGCCGCCATAGCCGCGCATCGCCTCGGTGATGAGGAACGAGGGGCGGTCGCCCGGATGATAGAGGGCCGTGGGGTGGAACTGGATGAACTCCATGTCCTTCACCAGTCCCTTGGCGCGGTAGACCATGGCGATACCGTCGCCCGTGGCCACCAGCGGGTTGGTGGTATGCAGGTAGACAGCCTCGCAGCCGCCTGTGGCCATGACGGTCACTTTCGAGAGGAAGGTATCTACCTCGCCCGTCTCCTCGTTCAGCACGTAGGCGCCGTAGCACTTGATGCCCGGCGTGTGGCGCGTCACGATGATGCCCAGGTGGTGTTGCGTGATGATTTCCACGGCGTAGTGGTTGGTGAACACCGTGATGTTGGGGTGCTGCTTGACGGCCTCGATGAGGCTGGTCTGTATCTCCGCCCCCGTGTTGTCCTGGTGGTGCAGGATGCGGAACTCGCTGTGTCCGCCCTCGCGGTGCAGGTCGAAAGTGCCGTCCTCCTTCTTGTCGAAGTTCACGCCCCACTGGATAAGCTCCTGGATTTGGGCAGGGGCGTTGCGCACCACTTTCTCCACGGCGGCGCGGTCGCTGATCCAGTCGCCCGCTATCATCGTGTCCTCGATGTGCTTCTCGAAGTTGTCCACCGTCAGGTTGGTCACTGAGGCGATGCCTCCTTGGGCGAAATACGTGTTGGCCTCCTCCATGCCGGCCTTGCAGATGAGGGCCACCGAACCTTTGTGCGCCACTTTCAGCGCGAAACTCATCCCGGCAATGCCCGAGCCGATGACGAGGAAATCGAACTTTCTTACCATAAGCATTAAAATTACGGCGCAAAGGTATGGATTCTCAACGGAAAACGTATGGGCAAGCTCCCAAGAATTCGGGGCAAAAACCTTATCTTTGCGCAAAAATCATCGCTATGAACCGAATTTTCCACGCCCGCATCGTGCCGGGCCAATACCTTTTCTTGTTGCTGGTGGCTGCTTTGGCCTTCTGGGCCCTTTGGGAGAAGAACATCCTCCTGGCCGCTGCCTGCATGTTGTGGCTGGTGTTCCTCATCGAACGCCTCATCCACACCACCTACACGCTGACCACCGGCGGGACGTTGCTGATAGACCGCGGACGCTTCAGCCGCCGACGCGAACGTCCTTTGTCGGACATCGTGTCCGTGGAGCGCGCCTCGTCCATGCAGGTGGCGGGGCATGCCTTGGTGCGCTATGTGCTGGTGCATTACAAGGACGGAAAATATGACGCGCTGCAGCCGGTCAAGGAAGAGGAATTTATCCGGCTGCTGACCAAGCGGATGGACATCGTCGGCAAGGACAGGACATAAGAAAAGCCGGAGAGCATTGACGGCTCTCCGGCTTCGGGTATGGTTCAAGCAGGATTTATTTGCTTTCGAGGGTCAAGGTGGCCTTCTTCAATCCCTTGCCTGTGGCTTCCAAGGTGATCTTGCCCGGCTCTTCGGTGGAAGAGACAATGGCGGTCATCATGCCGCTGAACACCTTCATCTGCGGACGCTGGAAGGACTCCAAGGAAGCGGGATTGCCATTGGCACCGGCACGGTACCAGCCCTTGCCTTTCACCTTGAACTTGATTTCGTTCTCGGCCGTGGGACAGAGGTTGCCGTCCTTGTCCACCACGCGGACTGTGACGAAGGAGAGGTCCTTGCCGTCTGCCTTGATTTGCGTGCGGTCGGGTATGAGCTCGATGGCGTAAGGCTTGCCGGCGGTGTGGATTTCCTTCTCGGCCACGGCCTTGCCGTCCTTGTCGTAGGCCACAACCTTCACCGTGCCCGGCTCGTACTTGGTGTCCATCCACATCAGGCGGTAGCGGCTCTGGCGCTTGAAGGTGGTGGAGCCGACGGTGTCGCACAGGCTGTTGTCGATAGTGACGGACAGGTCCTTGGTGCGCTTGCCCTGGCTCTTGCCGTTGATGAACAGCTCGGCAGACGGGTAGTTGGTGTAGACAAAGACGGGAGTCACCTCGCCTTCACGGCCTTCCCAGTTCCAGTGCGGAAGGATGTGGAGCGTCTCTACATCGGGATTCCAATGGCTGCGGTAGAGGTAGTAACGGTCCTTAGGAATGCCGGCCAGGTCGATGATGCCGAAGAGCGACGAGTGGCTGGGCCAATCGCTGTAATAAGGAGTAGGCTCGCCCAGGTAGTCGAAGCCCGTCCATACGAACTCGCCGATGCTCCACGGGTAATCCTCATGCCAGATGAAGTTGTCCTCGGGCAGGTCGGACCAGCCGCAATGCTCCACGTCGTAGGACGAAGCCTGGTGGTCGTCATACTTCGCCATGCTCTTGCGCACCACGGGGAACTTGTAGACGCCGCGCGAGCTGATGGTCGAAGCGGTCTCGCTGCCCAGGATGATCTGTTGCGGCAGCTTCTTGTAGTTCTGCGCGTACTTGAAGGGGCGGTAGTTGAAGCCCGGCACGTCCAGGATGGCGGCCATGTTGTTGTTGACCACGGCGTCCGGGGCATCCATGCCGTTGGTGACGGGGCGCGTGGGGTCCTCGCGGTGGCAGATGTCCTGCAGGAAGCGCGTCAGCTTCGGGCCGACATCGCCATTCCACTGGTCGGGCACCTCGTTGCCGATGCACCACATCACGATGCTGGGGTTGTTGCGGAAGTGGCGCAGCAGGTTCACCAGGTCTTTCTCCGCCCATTCATCGAAGAGGAGGTTGTAGCCGTTGGGCACCTTCGGGCTCTTCCAGCCGTCGAAGGATTCGGCCATCAGCATCATGCCCATTTCGTCGCAGGCTTCCACCAGTTCGGGGGCAGGCATGTTGTGCGAGGTGCGGATGGCGTTGCAACCCATGTCCTTCAGGATGCGTATCTGGCGGCGGATGCCGGCCTCGTTGGCGATGCCGCCCAAGGGACCCAGGTCGTGGTGGTTGCACACGCCCTTGAAGACGATGCGTTCACCGTTCAGGAAGAAGCCCTTGTCGGGGATGACCTCGATGGAGCGGATGCCGAAGCGGGTGGTGTACTCGTCCTTCAGCGTGTTGCCTTCGTATATCTTGGATTCAGCCGTATAGAGCGCGGGGCTGTCGGGGCTCCACAAGGCGGGCTTGTCCACCACGAAGTCTTGCTCGAAGCCTTTGCCGTCGTAGCGCGTGCCTTTTTTCTCGTTCTTGGCCACCACCTTGCCGGAAGCATCCTTCAGCTCGGTGACGATGCGGTAGTCCTCAATCTTCTTTCCTTGGGGGAAGACAAGGCTCGTCGAAAGATTGACCTTGGCAAAGTCCTTGCTTACCTCGGGCGTGGTCAGTTGCGTACCCCAGGTGGGGACGTGCGCGTCTTCATTAATAACAAGGTGTACGTTGCGATAGAGTCCTGCGCCGGGATACCAGCGGGAAGACTCGTGCGCATTCTCCAAGCGGACAGCCAGCGTGTTGGTCTCGCCGGCTTTCAGGTAGGGCGTCACGTCAAAGTAGAACGAGTTGTAGCCGTAGGGCCAATAGCCCACTTCCTGCCCGTTGAGCCACACGCGGGCATGGCTCATGGCACCGTCGAATACCAGCGTGGCCGTCTTGCCCGGGCCGAAGTCGGATGCCTCGAACTCCAGGCGATACCAGCCCGTGCCCACGAAAGGCAGGCCGCCCGTGCGTCCGGCGTGCTCCATGGCTTCCTTCTGGCCGTCCTGCGCGATGGCCAGGTTCTGCTTGTCGTTCTCGATGCTGAACGGGCCGTAGATGGCCCAGTCGTGCGGAACGGTCACGGATTGCCACTTGGCGTCGTCTAACGCCTGGTTACTGAACTCCTTTTGGTCCTCTCGAGTGAACTTCCATCCTTTCTCGAATGTCTGTTCGATGCGCACCTGCGCAAACGTGGCTTGCGACAGGAATACGGCCATAATCATGGCTAAAAATCCAATGTTTTTCATTAAAGTAAGCATAAAATCTGATGATTTGCCAAAGTTAAGCATATATGTGGGAATAAGCAGAGTATAAAGGGATTTTTTACAATAAATAACAAGCCGGGTTCCTGATATGATACGTTGATGCCGGTCAAGGAAGAGGAATTTATCCGGCTGCTTACAAAGCGGATGGAAATAAATTCGTAACTTGCGCCCATAAACCATAAACCCCAAAAGAATCATGAAATACCAAGTAGCCATCATCGGCGGAGGTCCTGCGGGATACACGGCCGCCGAAGCCGCCGCACGGGCGGGACTGAGTGTCGTGTTGTTCGAGAAGCGCGCCCTGGGCGGCGTCTGTCTCAACGAAGGTTGCATCCCCACCAAGACCTTGCTCTATTCGGCCAAGGTCTATGACACCGCGTGCCACGCGCAGAAGTATGCCGTCAGCGTGCAAAGCCCCGCGTTCGACCTGCCCAAAATCATCGCCCGCAAGCAGAAAGTGGTGCGCAAGCTGGTGCTGGGCATCAAATCCCGCCTGACAGCCGCCGGCGTGACGATGGTCACGGGCGAGGCCGAAGTGGCGGACAAGAACCACGTGAAGTGCGGCGAGGAGCTGTACGAGTGTGACAACCTGCTGCTCTGCACCGGTTCGGAGACCTTCATCCCGCCTATCCCCGGCGTGGAGGGCGTGCCCTATTGGACGCACCGCGATGCCTTGGACAGCAAGCAGTTGCCGCAGTCGCTGGCTATCGTGGGCGGCGGCGTCATCGGCATGGAGTTCGCCTCCTTCTTCAACAGCTTGGGCACGAAGGTGACGGTCATCGAGATGCTGGATGAGATACTGGGCGGCATGGACCGCGAGCTGTCCGCCCTGCTCCGCGCCGACTATGCCAAGCGGGGCATCACGTTCTTGACCTCCACCAAGGTGACCGCCTTGGAGGGCGATGCCTCGTCTGTGCGCGTCAGTGTGGAGAATGCCGATGGCGCGTCTGTGGTCGAGGCCGAGAAGGTGCTGCTCAGCGTGGGTCGTCGCCCGGTGCTGAAGGGCTTCGGCCTGGAGAACCTCGACTTGGAGAAGGACGAGCGGGGCCGCCTGCGGGTGGACAGTCACATGCAGACCTCCCTGCCCGGTGTCTATGCCTGCGGCGACTTGACGGGCTGCTCGCTCTTGGCCCACACCGCTGTGCGCGAGGCCGAAGTGGCCGTTCATCACATCTTGGGCAAGGCGGACGAGATGTCCTACGCCGCCATCCCCGGCGTGGTCTACACCAATCCCGAAATCGCCGGCGTGGGCGAGACCGAGGAATCTTTGCAACGCAAGGGCATCGCTTGCCGCACGGTGAAACTCCCGATGGCCTATTCGGGCCGCTTCGTGGCTGAGAATGAGGGAGTGAACGGCGTGTGCAAGCTCATTCTCAGTGAAAACGGGGTCATCCTTGGCGCACACGTCTTGGGCAATCCCGCCTCGGAAATCATTGTCCAAGCAGGCATGGCCATCAGTCTCGGGCTGACCGCAGAGCAATGGGCGCGGATGGTTTTCCCGCATCCCACGGTGGGCGAGATATTCAAGGAGGTGTGCGTGGAGGCAGGCCATTGATTTTGTTTCTGCGCATGGAACATTTTGTTTCGCGCCTTGAAACACTTTGTTCCATACCTATGAAACACTTCGTTTCGCACTTATGAAACACTTTGTTTCACGAGCTTGGAACAAAGTGTTTCGTAATGGATGAACATGAATGAAACCTATAAATACTTGAAACGTATGAAGAAACAACTTTTTGGCGGCCTGTGCATTGCCGCACTTATGTCCGCCTGCACGTCGCAGGTGCCGGACAATGAATACCTGATAGTTGGAGAATTGGCAGGTGTGCCAGACAGCACGGTCATAAGCCTTTATCAAGACAATGACGGTCTGCTGGAAATGTTGCAAAGCGATACGGTCATGGATGGGCGTTTTCTTTTCAGCGACACCCTCTCTGTGGCCCGCAATTTCTTTTTGATGAGCAATGCTTCGGGTTTTTCTTCCGCATATCTGGAAGTGTGGGTGGCTCCCGGCGAGCGTGTGCATGTGACAGGGCATGACAAATTGATTAACCTGTGGGAGGTTCAAAGCAATGTGCCCGAACAGGTAGAACTGAACGGCTTTACCAATTGTGCCCGCGACTTGCTGAGGCAGCAAGCATTGAATGACTTGCAACGCGACAGCCTCATGCAAATCCTGATGAACGGGCAGCAGGGTGGTTTGGATGGGAAGACTTTCCGGCAGCTGAACAGCCAAATGGACTCTCTGATGCGGCTCTTGTTTCAAGTGCAGTCTCAGATAAGTCAAAAGACCATAGCATACATGCAGACAGCTCCTTTTTCCAGTCTGTGGCTGGACAAGCTGGAGCAACAGGCTCAGTTGGTGCACGGCGCTTCTGTATGTGATGATAGGCTCAGTGAACTGTTGAAGGATTTCAAGACATTGGAGCAGCCAGTGAAGAACCTGTATGCCGCTTTGCCCGACTCGGTGAAGCAGACTGCAGAAGCCCGGCGCATCTATAATCTGCTTTATCCGCCCCGGTTGGTCAGTGTGGGCGACGCCATGGCCGACGGTCCCCTTTATGATTCCGAGGGCAAGGAACACCGCCTGGCCGAGTTTAAGGGGAAGTATATTCTGCTGGACTTTTGGAGCCGGGGATGTGGACCCTGCCTGGCGTCTATTCCCGAGTTGGAGAAAATAAGCGACACCTACGCCGACCGCCTGGCTGTGGTCAGCATCTCGTCCGATTCGGAGACCGCGTGGAAAGAGTTCCTGAAGGAGAAAGGTCTGAAGGGACATCAATGGAACGAGTTGCGCAACGATGGCGGCGGACTGGCAGCTGCCTATAAGGTACAGGGCATCCCGCATTACGTCCTCATTGCTCCCGACGGGAAAGTGGCGGCTATGTGGAGTGGTTATGGTGAAGGCAGTCTTGAACGGAAACTTAAGGAAAGCTTGCGGTGATAAGTAGATGCTCAATATTAGTTTATAGCATCAAGAAGCGAAGGGTAGTATCTGCCTTGATATAGAAAAGGTGCCACCTTTGCCTCACGTAGTCGCTATAGAAACCTAAACATACCACTCAGATGCCTCTGAAATACTATAAACTAAATATGAATAACTACTTAATATTATAAGCAGATGAAGAAACAACTTTTCGGCGGCCTGTGCATTGCCGCACTTATGTCTGCCTGCACATCGCAGGTGTCGGACAATGAATACCGCATAGAAGGCACACTGACGGGTGTGCCGGACGGCGTGGTGATAGACCTTTATAAGAATGAGGGGAATATGGGCATACGTCTGCAACGGGATACCCTGCAGGAAGGGAAATTTATGTTCCGGGACACGATTTCTTCCACGGAAAGGCGGGTGATTTTGGTGGTTGAGAAGGATTATCCGCTTTATGGGCTTGATGTATGGGTTGCGCCCGGACAGCGGGTGAACATCGCCGGCAAGGACAAGTTCTATCCCTTGTGGGACGTGGAGAGCGACATCCCGGAGCAGCAGGAAGAAAACCGCTTCAAGGCCTGTGCCGGTGGTGTATTCCGGCATTGGCTGGAGTATAACATCGTGGAATATGCCTTTATCCAAGAAGCAGACAGCGTTCGGCAGACCGGCGACAACGCTTCGTTCAAGCAGGCGTGGGCCAAGGTAGATTCCGTGCGCCGCCTGTCGCGCCCCTTGGAAGTCGAACGGGCAAAACGGGAAGTGGAATGCTTGCGGACTGCCCCCTTGTCGCCCGTATGGTTGAACCGTCTGCGCAACAATGCCGGACTGGTTCAGATTGCCCGTCAAATGGAAGATTTTGCCCCATTTGCCGTTTTGGGCGAGCCTTTGCAGGAGATTTTCACGGCCTTGCCGGATTCAGTCAGGCAGTCGGCCGAGGGCAAAACCATTTATGGCATGTTGTTCCCGCAGAAAAGAGTGGGTGTGGGCGACGAGATGGCGGATGCCATCCTGTATGACACGGACGGCAACGAGCATCGCCTGGCCGAGTTCAAGGGCAAGTATATCTTGCTGGACTTCTGGGAGCAAGGCTGCGTCCCATGCATGGAATCCCTGCCGGAACTGGAGGAAGTGGGCGACACGTATGCCGACTGCTTGGCCATCGTCAGCGTCAGCATTGACCCCGGAGACTGGTGGAAGAAGTTTGTCCGCGAGAAAGGGCTGAAGGGGAACCAATGGAACGAATTGCGCGAACGAGGGGGGACCTTGGCTGCCGCTTATGGTGTCATTGTCTTCCCTTATTATGTGTTGATAGCCCCCGACGGGAAGGTGCAGGACATCTGGACCGGCTATACCAAAGGGAGGCTGAAGAAGAAACTGAAAGAGAATCTGAAATGAAAGAAATCCTTCTGACTTTGTGTGTATGTTTGCTGGGGCATTTCCCTTTGTCTGCCCAAGCCCCGTGTGACAGCCTGCTGTCCGCCCGTCTCGACTCCCTCATCAGTCATCATCTGCCCAAAGGCTCCAACGTGGGCCTGTCCGTCTACGACCTCACTGCCAACCGGATGCTCTACGAACATCAGGCCGACCGCCTGTCGCGTCCCGCCTCCACGATGAAGCTGGTGACGGCCATCACGGCCCTCACCCGGCCGGAGTTTGACGAGCCGTTCCGCACCGAGGTGTGGTATCGGGGGCGGGTGGAGGCCGATACCCTGCACGGCGACCTGTATGTGGTGGGCGGCTTCGACCCGGAGTTCGATGAAGAAGACCTCGATTCGCTGGTGAGCGCCACGGCGCGTGCGCCCTTCTCGGTCATCAAAGGCCGTGTCTATGGCGATGTGTCGATGAAGGACTCCCTCTATTGGGGCAGCGGTTGGCTGTGGGATGACAATCCCGCCTCCTTTCAGCCCTACCTGTCGCCACTGATGTTGGAAAAGGGCGTGGTGCGCGTGACGGTCAGCCCCACCCAGGCGAGCGACACGGCCGAGGTCAGCGTCAGCCCCGCTTCCTCTTATTATACGGTGGACAATGCGGCCCTGACCCGCACACCTTCTGCCGGTAGTCTCCGCGTGACGCGCCGCTGGATGGAGAACGGCAACGAGATTCTCGTGTCGGGCAACGTGACCCAGCGGCAGACGCGTACCCTCAACCTCTATTCGTCGCAGGACTTCTTCATGCACACCTTTGCCGAGCGTCTGCGGGCCGCGGGCGTCCGATGCCTGTCGGACAGCCTCTATGCCTTCGGCGAACTGACGCGCGACAGCCTCGCCACGCTGTTGGCCGTGCACGAGACTTCCGCCCAGCGCGTCTTGGACGAGATGCTGAAGGAGAGCGACAACCTCAACGCCGAGGCTGTGTTCTACCGTCTGGGTGCCCACCATACAGGCAGCAAGCATATCCGTGCCCGCGATGCGCAGAAGGCCGTGCGGAAGCTCATCGGCGACTTGGGGCTGAATGCGTTGGACTATCGCTTGGCGGACGGCTGCGGCCTGTCGCACTACGACTACATCTCGCCCGAACTGCTGGTGACTTTCCTGCGCTACGCCTACGGGCATACCGACATCTTCCGCAAACTCTACAAGGCACTGCCCGTCGGCGGCGTGGACGGCACGCTGAAGCACCGGATGCGCCGCGGCACGCCCGCCTATCGCCGGGTGTTTGCCAAGACTGGCTCTTATACGGGCATCAACTGCCTGGCGGGATACTTGCAGACGGAGCAGGGGCATTGGGTGGCCTTCGCCATCATGAACCAGAATGTGTTGCCCGGACGGAAGGCGCGGGCGTTTCAGGACAAGGTGTGCGGGGAAATCATAAGGAAACGGTGAATTTTGAACGCAAAATGATAGGATAATTGATGTTTTTGTTCTAAATTGCAGCCGATTTCTAATATACCATGATATGAGATATACTTCTTTCAGTAAAACGGAACGATTGATGGGGGTATTTGCCTGCCTGTTCTTGTTCTTTTTGGCGTCTTGTGAGACGGACACCTATTTGCTTCGTCCCCAATCTTCTTATTATTATGGCGATGCCGCCACGAGAGGGATAACGGGACATTTTCCCCGCCATTTCTTCGACAATACGGTTGCAAGGCTGGATACAGTCGTCATGGTTTTGCAAAAAATGGAAGCAGATACGCCGTTCGTTGCTAGGTTTGAGGAGAATTATGGCCTGCCGCTGTGGAATGCCGTTTATGCTTTGGCGGATGAAGATGTGACCTGTTTTTTGGTGCCTTTGTGGAAGCCGGATGCAGAAAAGAAGATTGAAGCTTTATGGTTTTTCCGTATAGCGGATGGCCGGATGAAGTTCTTCCCGTTGAGCAGGACTTCAATACAAGGGGAGGAACAAAGTTTCATCTTTGACCTGCTGGCTTATCAAGCCTTTGGCATGAATAATGCTGAACAACTTGTTTTTGAGAAGGCAGAAACTCCTCAAACCCGGATGTATATCACCTTCACGGAGTGTTGGGATGTATATACCGGCACGGAAGCCCATTTGGAATACAGCTATACGAACTGTATAGACCGTACTTATTGGATTCAAGATTCAAGCATTCCGCCACTTGGAGGAGGAACGGGGACTGGCGATGTGTTATATCCTGGGAATGATGGCGGAGGTAGTGGATCACCATCTGGTAGTTCCAAGGCGAAATCCATATTCCAGAATGACTCGTTGGACAAGAGTGTCTGGGAGAAAGTTGAAGATTTGATAGAAGAAATCATTGAGGATTGTATGGGTGGGAACTTGTATAATGCAGTAAAGGATTTCTTAGATGGGGAGAAGATAAATTTTCAGTTGACAGATGATAAAGATAGTTCCTACAGTCCAAGCAAGAAGTCTATCTTTTTATCTAAAAATGATATGTTGAGTGGAACCCTATTGCATGAGTTGTTTCATGTCTATCAAGTCAAACAATCAAGTGATAACATTTCTTCCATGAACAAAGAGATAGAAGCTCACCTTGCTCAATATAAATATTTGAAGAAACATAACAGATTGGATGATATTCCTAAAAAAAATTTTGATGGCAGATGGAGAGCAGTCCAATCAATAGATGAAAACATAGATAATAATGGGAATTTTATAAGGGGAGACTCTGTTAGTAATGAATTATATGCATTTCAAAGAGAATTGTTTGAAACCCAGTTTGAATATAATGTTGTAGCTGCATTTCGCAAATTTGGCTACAATGAAGCTGCTTATAATTCAAATCTAAGCATAGAGCAGAACTTTTTAAATATAAAAGATTTAACTATAAATTGCAATTAACATGAGAACATTTTTATTTCTTTTTTCCTTGTGCATGGCCATTACAGCCTTTGCTCAAGATGACTCCTCTTGGGAAGTCAACCATTACGAGCATACCCGAACCTTTGTGGAAGAGGGGTATACCTACCAGTGCGACGTGAAATATGGGTATGTCACGCTTTATAATGCGGCGAACCAATGGACGTATGCCGACCAGATAGACAATCGGACGGGAAAGCTTTATACTTCCAATTTGGGAGAAAATGACGTGTTTGAGATGAGCGATGAAACAGCCAAGGCGATTATACGCATCGTTAATCAATCTTTCTCCCAAGAGGAAGCCCGCCGGATTACGGATAACGGTTTTATGCTTACCCTGTTCTTCAGTCCTGTGACCGGTGACCTAGCAGAGGTCTGCTTTAATTTCTCTATTTTCAGAGATTCCGCCCGGATTCCGATTTCTTATTATCGGGACATAGAACTTCAGCTGAAGGAGCAGGTTCATGTCAAGGTTCTGGAGGGTGGCAAACATCTGACTTATCTGATGACTTGTGTGACTCTTGCCCCTGAAGGCCGCCTATCCGTGATGCAACCATGAAAATCTTCCCATTCCTTTTATCCCTGTGGATTACTTCGGCCTTTGCCCAAGATGACTCCTCTTGGGAGGTCAACCATTACGAGCATACCCGAACCTTTGTGGAAGAAGGGTATACCTATCAGTGCGATATCAAGCACGGGTATGTCACTTTATATAACAAAGATAATAAATGGACATACGCCGACCAGATAGACAAGCGTACTGGGAAGATTTATACTACGAATCTCGAGTCATCTACACCAGTGGACGAGGATAGCGTTAATGCCATGTTGAGCATCATCGATCAAGCTTTTTCTCGTGAGGAGGCACAACGGATTGCAGATGATAGCTTTATGATTATCTTGTTTATCAGCCCAATTACAGGGAAAGTGGAAGAAGTTTGCTATAATTTCTTTGTTTTTGATGCATGCGCTAAAATACCCTTATCTTACTATCGTGATATTGAAATGAAGATGAAAGAGAAAATTCATATTCAACTAACGGAAGAGGACAAGCATCTGAATTTTATTTTACTTGCAGGCAATCATACCCCTATCGGTCGTCCCGAATAATTAGCTATGAGACTTTATCTGTTTATTTTGTTCTTGTGTGCGGCCATTGCAGCCTTTGCCCAAGACGACACCTCTTGGGAAGTCAACCACTACGAGAAGACCCGAACCTTTGTGGAAGACGGGTATACCTATCAGTGCGACGTGAGATATGGTTCTGTGACGCTCTATAACAAGGCGAATCGTTGGACGTATGCCGATCAGATAGACAAGCGCACCGGGAAAATCTATGTGGCAAATTCGGATGCCTCTCCAGGTATTGGGGAGGAAAATGCCCGGATTATGTTGGATATTATAAATAATGCTTTTACAAAAGAAGAAGCTAAGCGAATCACGGATAATGGTTTTATGTTTTTGCTTTTCATGAATCCGCAGACAGGGGATGTGGAGGAAGTCTGCTTTGGTTTTGCAACCTTCAATGATTGCGCTAAGATTCCGTTATCGTATTATCGAGATATCGAGTTGAAGATGAAGGCACAAATACATGCCAAACTCACAGAAGAGGATAAGTACGTAAATTTCATTATGGCAGGTGGGGTTCATGCGCCAACCGGTCGCCCCGAATAATGTGTTATGAGACTTTATCTATTTCTTTTTTCCTTGTGTGTGGCTGTCACAGCCTTTGCCCAAGATGACTCCTCTTGGGAAGTCAATCACTACGAAAAGACCCGGACCTTTGTGGAAGACGGGTATACCTATCAGTGCGACGTGAAATATGGGTATGTCACGCTTTATAATGCGGCGAACCAATGGACGTATGCCGACCAGATAGACAATCGGACGGGAAAGCTTTATACTTCCAATTTGGGTGAAAATGACGTGTTTAAGATGAGCGATGAAACAGCCAAGGCGATTATACGCATCGTTAATCAATCTTTCTCCCAAGAGGAAGCCCGCCGAATTACGGATAACGGTTTTATGCTTACCCTGTTCTTCAGTCCTGTGACCGGTGATCTGGCAGAGGTCTGCTTCAATTTCTCTATTTTCAGAGATTCCGCCCGGATTCCGATTTCTTATTATCGGGATATAGAACTTCAGCTGAAGGAACAAGTTCATGTCAAGGTGCTGGAGGGAGGAAAACATTTGACTTATCTGATGTCTTGTGTGACCCTTGCCCCTGAAGGCCGCCTATCCGTGATGCAACCATGAAAATCTTCCCATTCCTTTTATCCCTGTGGATTACTTCGGCCTTTGCCAAAGACGACACCTCTTGGGAGGTCAACCATTACGAGCATACCCGTACCTTTGTGGAAGACGGTTATACCTATCAGTGTGACCTGAATGACCGTATATTTATGAGCTATGTAAGTTTGTTCGTTTGCCTGTTTATGGTCTGTGGAGTCCATGCTCTCACCGGTCGTCTCTAAAAGCCAGAGGCACAAAGCGCGACGGGAAACTCTCCGTGCCTTTGTGCCTCTGTGTTTCAATGTATAGTTCTTACTTCGCGATAATCTCAAAGATTTCCACCGCGCCGTCCAGTTGCATCTTGACGGCTCCTTCGGCCACTTCCACTTGGGCGAAAGGAGCGTTGAGCGTCGTTTCAGCCAATACCTTGCCGTCCTTGTCCAGTTGCTTCAGCGTGACGCCGACGGCGGGCTGGTTCATCAGCAACGTGTAGCTCTTCGTGCCGGGCACTACTTCGAAGGCCAGTGTGCCAGTGTTGGCATAGGTTGTGGCCAGGCGTTTGTCGAAGGCATAGAGAGCCTTTTGCGCGTCTGCAGCTTCGATGGCAAAGCCGATGTTGTCCAGGCGCAGCGGGTTGACATCGAAGGTGCGCACGGCGGCATAGTTCTGCTTTTGGGAGTCCAGGCGGAGCAGGCGCACATAGCGTGCCTTTACGGGTTCGCCTTTCCAGTCAATGATGTATTGCTTCTGCATGTCGTCTATCAGCGTGGTCCAGTTCTGTCCGTCGGTCGAGTATTGCAGGGCGGCGTGGTCCAGGTAGTCCACATCGTCCACCGAGTTGCGGCCTTGCAGGATGTGTATTTCCTTCACGTCGATGACGCTGCCCAAGTCCGTGCCAATCCAGGAATCCTTCCTTTGGCTTACGCCCGAGGTGTAGAACGTCGTGGAGTCGTTGTCGAACATCAGCTTGGTGAGCGTGCTGCTTGCATTGCGGAAAGAGCCCACACCTTTGTACATCTGCGGTTTGTAGCCCACGATCTTGACGAGGAATCCGTCGCCCATGTCGTCCATGATGTTGTCGTAGAAGGGTTGCAGCTTCATTGTGCCCGATTTGTGTGCTTCGTAGGCGGCGCGCTCTTCCGGCGTCATGAGGTTCTGCACATATTGGTTCCAGAACTTGGCATCGTCCTTGCCTTCTCGGTAGATACGGCCCAGCTCAATGGCCCGTTTGCCGCGTGTACCCAGTTTGTTGAACTCCGTCAGCCAAGGCTTCAGTTCTTTCAGCAGTCCGGCGTTGTCGCATCCTTTTTCGATGAGGGCGGGTGCTTTTTCTACGCGGTCGAAATCATTCCAAAGCTCTTGTGCTTTTGCATCGTTCCAGTCGGCCAGGCGGAACGTGGTGGTTTCCCACGATTCGTCGCGGCGGTAGCCCGTCTCCGTGTCGCCGGAGTGGATGGCAAAGGTGCGGTAGGCTTCCTTGGCTTTCGGCATCAGGTTCTCCAGGCCGCGCTCCCAGTTGTCCATGGGGTTGTAGGCTTTGATGTTCCAGGCATAGTCGGCCACGCCGTAAAGGGCCAGTTTGGAGGCTTCGCCATATTCCATCGGGTTGCTCACCAGTCCGCAGAGGTCTTTCTCCGTCAGCGAGGTATCCACGCCGTAGGTCGGTCCTTGCAATACGTATTGGCGGGCATAGTCTGTCACGGGGAAGTTCCACCAGTAGTAGCCCGGACGCTTGATGCGGCTGTTGAGCCACTCCATGGTCTCGCGGGTCAGGTCGCTGCACACCACGTCGCCTGTGTAGAGTATCTTGATGGACGGGTCCAGCGTGCGGCCGAAGATGGCCAAGCTGCCCCTTTCAGTCGGGTTGGCCCAAAGGCGCGAGTAGTCCGTGGGGCACATGGTGAGCGATTCCACGTCGCCCTTGGCCTGCACGAACTCCTTGGTCAGGCGGTTCAGCAGCTCTGTTTGCTTTACGGGGTTGGTGCCTTCGCCTTCGATGTCGTCAAAGTAGATGGCAAACGAGCGTACGCCCAGGTCATACATCAGGTTGAACTTGTTCACCAGGTTCTGATAGTCTTCCTCGTTCCACTTGATGTCTTTTCCCGGGTGGATGGCCCACACGAAGTCCACGTAGTTGCGCTTGCAAGCCTGGATAAGTTCGCTGATTTGTTTGGCTTCGTTTTCCGGATAGGGCAGACGCCAGTTGGGACTGCTGTGGTAGGGGTCGTCCTTCGGTCCGTATTGGTAGGTGTTCATCTTGTTCTTGCCGTAGAAATCGATGAGGGAGAGGCGCACTTGGTGTGACCACGGCGTGCCGTAGAAGCCTTCCACCACGCCACGGTTGGGCAGGTCGGGCCAGTCGGTGATTTCCACCAGAGGCAATGCTGTCTTGGTGGTTCCGTCCGGGTTTTGCAGCAGTTGGCGCAGGGTCTGTATGCCGTAGAAGGCTCCCCGCTCGTCATAGCCCAGGATGTTGATCTGGCGGGAGTCGATGGTCAGCGTGTAGGCTCCGGACACGGGTCTTGCGCCGGCCTTCTCTACCTTTTTGGCATTGACGTCGATGGTCAGCTTGATGCCCTCCTTGGATGTCTTCAGGAAATCCAGCGCATGGGCGAATTTTCCTTTCTTGTCCTTCACGTTGAATCCTTCGGTGCAAGGCAGTTGGCCTTCCGTGCCGTTGGTCAGGTTCATCACGTGCGGGGTCGGGTTGATGACGATGCCCTTGTGGTCTATTTTATGTCCCGGTATTTCCGTGACAATCTGCTTCTCCGAGCGTTGCGACGACAGGTCGAAGCCCGCATCCTGGGCGGCTAAGTTACCGCATGCCAGTGTGCCTGCCAGGCAGGCAATGAGTGATTTCGTACACTTCATAGTTCTTTTTATTAAGGGGTTATGGTATTTGCATTAGGCTGTCATTTGTATTGGCTCCAGTCCGTGTTGCGCATGTCGCCGCTCTTGGCCAGCTCGGCGTGCATGCCCAGCGAGGCGTAGATGGCGTGCGGCGTCTGTGCCTTGCCGTCGGTCAGCTTCAGGTAGTCCCAAAGGATGTTCTTGTAGTCCGGGTGCACGCAGTTTTCGATGATGGCCTGGGCACGTTCCTTGGGGCTCTTGCCGCGCAGGTCGGCCACGCCCTGTTCGGTGACGATGACGTTGACGTCGTGCTCCGTCTGGTCGTGGTGGGATACCATCGGCACGATGGCACTGATGCGTCCCTCCTTGGCCACGGACGGGCAGGTGAAGATGGAAATGTAGGCGTTGCGCGTGAAGTCGCCGCTGCCGCCGATGCCGTTCATCATCTTCGTGCCGCCGATGTGCGTGGAGTTCACGTTGCCGTAGATGTCCGCCTCGATGGCCGTGTTGATGGAGATGATGCCCAGGCGGCGCACCACTTCGGGGCTGTTGGAAATTTCGGACGGGCGCAATACCAGCTTGTCGCGGAAGAAGTCCATGTCATCGTAGATGCCTTGCAGGCAGTCGTTGGTCACGGTCAGCGAGCAGGCGCTGCCGAACTTGATGCGGCCCTCGCGGATGAGGCCGATGACCGAGTTCTGGATGACCTCGGTGTACATTTCGAAAGGCGGGATGGTCTTCTCGTGCCCCAGTGCGCTGAGCACGGCGTTGGCGATGTTGCCCACGCCCGACTGCAAAGGTAAGAAGGTAGAGGGGATGATGCCCCGCTTCATGTCCTGCACGAGGAAGTCGGCCACGTTCTGCCCGATTTTGTCCGTCAGCGGGTCGCCGGCGGCGAAAGAGCGGGCCTCGTCCGGCCAGTTGGTCTCCACCACGCCGATGATTTTCTTCGGGTCCACCTGCACGTAGGGCGTGCCGATGCGGTCGCTGGGCTTGTAGATGGGAATCTCGCGGCGATAGGGCGGGTCGAGGGGTTCGTACACATCGTGCAGGCCCATGGCGGCCTTGCTGTGGGCGGCGTTCAGCTCCACGATGACCTTGTCGGCCAGGCGGCAGACGGTGGGGGCGATGCCTCCGGCGGCGGTCAGGTAAATCTTCCCGTCCGGGGTCACCTCGCAGGCTTCGATGATGGCCACGTCCACCCGTCCCATGAAGCCGTAGCGCAGTTCCTGGGCCATCTGCGAGAGGTGGATGTCATTGTAGGCAATCTCGCCGTTGTTCACCGCCGTGCGGAAGTCCTTGTTCGTGGTGTAGGGTGCGCGGTAGCGGATGGCCTTGGCGCGGGACAGGACACCGTCGCACGAGTCGCCCGTGGACGCGCCCGTGAAGATGCCTATCTGGAAAGGACGACCTGCGGCATGTTCCGCTTCTGCTATCTTGGCCAGTTCGGCCGTGACGGCCTTGGCCGTTCCTGCGGGGGTGAATCCGCTCAAGCCGATGTTGTAGCCGTGCTTGATGTGGCTGGCAGCTTCTGCTGCCGAAATGTAGTTCAGTGCCATAATGCTTCTATAGTGTTATTTTTTTCTTATAATGGTTCTCTTGGTCAATACTTCCGGTTCAGTATCTCGCTCCAGATGATGGCGCGGCGTGCCTCCTCGGCGGAGCGGATGCTGTAGTCGGCAGCATCGTTTTCAGCGTTCGGCGTCGCGGCAGGCGGGGGAGCGGTGGCAATGTTCTGTTTAGGCTTTGCTTCCGCGAAGGCTTGTGCGGCTTTCCGCTTGGCTTTGGGGCGGGGAGGCGCGGCAGGTTCGGGAGCCGGTCCTTCGGGGATGTAGCCGTCATACGTCCGGTCTTTCGGTTCGTCGGGCAGGGGAGCGGAGGGCGATTCGGGTTGCGGCATGAAGGGGGGCAGGGACGCCTGCTTCTTCCGCGCCTCTTTCTTGGCTTGCCGGATGAAGGCCACGACCAGCACACCAGCCACCAACAAAAACTTCAAGATGTCTTCCATAAACGTATGTGTTGTTATTTCCGCCCAAAGTTAGGAAATTATCCGGTTAAATAAAAATTAGGAAACCAAAAATTGAAAAGGGAAAGGAAGTATGTTCGATAATCCGTACAAAGGCATGAAAAAAGGGCAGCTTCACAGCTCCCCTTAATCTTTTTTTAACCTAAACCTTAACTATGAAAAAATCTAATGTTTCTTTCGGCTGCAAAAGTCGGCATTTATTCTTTTTACGCCAAATTAACCAAAGAAAAATAATCTTGCGTTAACACTAATTAAAACGTGTCACTTCATAAAGACAAAGTACACTGCCAGGATGAGGCAGATGAAGGCCGCCAGGTGGTTCCAATGCAACGCTTCGCCCTTGAAGAACAGCGTGGTGAAGACGGTGAAGATGATGAGCGTGATGACCTCCTGGATAACCTTGAGCTGCATCAGCGAGAACGGCCCGCCGTTGCCCGTGAAGCCGATGCGGTTGGCGGGAATCTGGCAGGAATACTCGAAGAGCGCGATGCCCCATGACAAGAGGATGACGGCAAACAGGGGCCAATGGGTGGTGACCTTCATCTCCTGCAGCTTCAGATGCCCATACCAGGCGAATGTCATGAAGATGTTGGACACGACCAGTAGAAGGATGGTGTAGAATGCTTTCATATCGGTGATGTTTTTTATCTGTTCAGAAAATCGGGGCAAAGGTACGAAATATTCCTGCTACTCAGCATAATAATCCATTTGAATGCTTTTCCCCTCGCCTTCTAACGTGAGGATACAGCGCCCTTTCTGATCCAGCAGGTGAATCAGGCGACAAAAGTCGTCGTCCAGCGGTTGTTCGTCCGCTTCCGTCACCCTCATGCCCGGTCTTACTCCTTGGGCATAGGCTTGGGAATGGGGCCACACCAAGCCGACAAAGAGGCGACTGTCGGCATATTGCACTTGGAAGTCGTGCATGGGAGTGACTTGCACGGGGCCTTGTCCATAAGGAATGAAGTAGAATCTTTCCTTCGGGTAGTCCAAGATAATCTTGCCATATCGGGTCAACGGGGCACCGATGTGCGATATGGGTGCCTGTCCTCCGGCTATCGACGACACGCCTGTGAATGCCGTTTGTCCCAATTGCCATTGCGGGAACTCCACCCGCCATAACGAGTCTTGCGGCGCGGCACCGCCCAAGGCGATGGTTTCGCTGCCGGTAGTAGCATCAGTGATCTTTCCTCCCCACTCTGACGGGTTAAAGCGGGTCTGTAACTGGCGGAAGGAGTATTCCGTGGGGGTGAAGAGGGAGGTGCTGCCCGTGTCGAACAGAGTTTCATGCATGGTCAGTTTCCCCACCTGCACTTCAATGTACGGCACTCCGTATTCTCCCCATTTCATCGGTACGGCGTATTCTTTCATTGCTTTGGGCTGCTTGCGGCTTTCCGAGAGAATCACGTGTCCCGCTTGGGTGTCGATAGTCAACATCAGTCCTTGCAGGGCATCGTTTCCGAGGAACCCTTCCGCGTCCAGGCATTGCCACACCGTTCCCTCCAGCGGCAAGGGCATCACATCCAGCGGGTGGATTTGCCGGTTTCCTATCTGCAGGTTGTTGAAGCGGAATATCGGTTGATGGGTGATGCGTCCGGCGGCGTCCATGGTTCGGAGGCTGTCCGGCTGTGCATCGGCTTCGCTCAAAAGATGCGTACCCACCATCGAACGGGTCATGCCTGTGTCGAGGATGAAGTTGTGTTCCTGTCCGTCTATTTGCACGGGGATGACGAGCAGGCCATGGGCGAGGCGGAGGGGGATGGTGTCGGAGGGCGTTTGGCCGGATGCCGGAAGGGAAAGGGCAAGCAACAGAAACAAGATGAGACGTATCATGGCGTATTCCTTTCCGTTTAGAACATCTTCCTCACCCGTTCAATCCCCGCCACCAGCGCATCCACTTCCTCCTTTGTATTGTACAGCCCGAAGGAGGCGCGCACCGTTCCCTCGATGCCGAGGCGCGTCATCAGCGGCTGGGCGCAGTGATGGCCCGTGCGGACGGCGATGCCGAGGCGATCCAGCAGGGTGCCCATGTCGAAGTGGTGGATATTCCCTACCAAGAAGGAGATGACGCCGCCACGCTCCTTGGCCTCGCCGAAGATACGCATGCCGGGGATTTCGCGGAGGCGGCGGAGGGCATACTCCGTCAGCTCGTGCTCGTAGGCGGCGATGTTGTCCATGCCGAGGGCGGAGACGTAGTCCAATGCCTTGGCCAGGCCGGTGGTGCCGATGTAGTCCGGCGTGCCTGCCTCGAACTTGAAGGGCAGTTCGTTGAAGGTGGTCTTCTCGAACGAGACGTGCTGGATCATCTCGCCACCGCCTTGGTAGGGGGGCAACTTGTCCAGCCAGTCTTCCTTGCCATACAGCACACCAACGCCGGTGGGACCGTAGACCTTGTGCCCGGAGAAGACGTAGAAGTCGGCATCCAGCTCGCGCACGTCCACGGGCATGTGGGGGATGCTCTGCGCGCCGTCCACCAGCACGGGGACGCCGTGGGCGTGGGCGGTGCGTATCATATCCTTGACGGGGTTGACCGTGCCCAGCACGTTGCTGACGTGGGCGATGCTGACGAGCTTCGTCTTGGGGGAGAAAAGCCGTTCGTATTCCTCCAACAGCAGATTCCCCTCGTCGTCCATGGGTATCACCCGGAGGACAATGCCGCGCTGCATGGCCTGCAGTTGCCAAGGGACAATGTTGCTGTGGTGCTCCATCGTGGAGACGATGACCTCGTCGCCCGTCTGCATCTGCGACAGGCAGAAGGTGGCGGCCAGGAGGTTGATGCTCTCCGTGGTGCCGCGGGTGAAGATGATTTCGTTGGTCGAGCGGGCGTTGATGAACTTGCGCACGGTCTCGCGGCTGGCCTCGTGCAGCTCCGTGGCCTGCTGGGAGAGGAAGTGCACGCCGCGGTGCACGTTGGCATTGGTGTTGTAATACTCGTTGGTGATGGCCTCGACCACACAGCGGGGCTTCTGCGTCGTGGCGCCGTTGTCCAGGTAGACCAAGGGCTTGCCGTAGACGGTGCGGCCCAGGATGGGGAAGTCGGCGCGTATTTGTTGGATGTCGTACATAAGTCAGGTGATTGAAATAAGACGAGATAAATCAGATTATTCTTTCAGGTATTGCTCCGCATCCATCACGGGAATCGTCGCATACTTGAAGTGTTTGGGGTTACGGGTGATTATCACATCGGCTTCTACAGCCACAGCTGCAAAATATTGAAGCGCGTCTTCGAAATCCGGGTTCTCGGAGTGAAATGCCTGCTCCACTTCTATTTGCGTTGTAGGGGCGATGCGTACTATTTCACTTAATTGTTTCAGGCATTGGGTAGCATCTGCTGTGCCCAAACTTTTCCGTAGTACGTATAAGGCATTGGCAAAGGTCAACGCTGTGGCATAAAGTTCCGCTTTTCCTGTACAAGCCAGGTTAAGGACATTGGCGGCGGGCAGGCTGAAGGGTTGCCTGTTGCCGATTACGTCTATAATGATATTCGTATCCAGAAATATCCTTGGCATTATTCTTCCTCCAGTCGTTTATTCCGGCTTATTTCGCCGTCAATTCCTATTTCTGTATTTCCCAAGCGGGCTGCTCCCAGCAGGTTGCGTACTTTTGCATCCAGTTCTTCAACAGGCAGAATCTTGTCCTCTTGCTTCCTTTTGGTTACTTTACGGAGCAAGTTTTCAACCAAGTCAGATAGGCCGATGCCTTTGATACGGGCATAATTTGTGGCCTCTTCCAAGACATGGCTGTTTATGTTTAGTGTAACATCTTGATTCATTTGCATGTCTTCCTTTAATTCATTTGCAAAGATACGGTTTTCCTTAAAAAAATAGCTTTTTTCTGCAAGGAATCAGTACGTCTTGGTGTCTAAGGCAATAGAAGCTATGATGGCATTGGTTCTTTCCTGAAAGATTGCTGTTGAGAAAAATATACGCTGAAGATTGGACGGTGCGCTGAAGCATATCCGGGAAGTGCAGTCGTAAGTTGCTGGAAGTCAAGGGGCGGATTGGGGTATGCCTCCGGACACGGGCGCAGGTACGCCTAAGCGTGCTTCGCGGTACCTCCGCCCGTGCTTGGGCGTACCGCCGTCCGCGGTCCTTAAAGGAGTGGTTTGGCTTTGTTTGCCTTCTGTTCAAAATTTTTATAAAGAGGTCTTTTGTAGAAGTCGGTGGTGTGGTGAAGGGAGGGCATACAAAAAAGAAGGGCGCGGGATGGCGTCCTCCTCTTTTTGATAGGTTTAATCTGCGGTGCGTTCTTTGAACTCCGCCCTGTTGGAGATGCCGGCGGAAATGGTAATTTTGCACCCCGGTACCCGGCACATGGCTCGCGACGGAGGGATTTCCTGAAAAAAGTGGCCGCCGACTTATAGTTTTTGGAGCCATTCGTGGTCTAACCAGTAAAAGCAAGAAGTGAAATGGATACGAAAGAACAACAATTCACGGACATCATCAAGAAGCATGAGCGGACCATCTACACGGTCTGCCACATGTTTTCGGACGACAAGGACGAGGTAAACGACCTGTATCAGGACATTCTCGTCCGGCTGTGGCAGGGCTTCGATGCCTTCGAGGGGAAGAGCGACATCAAGACGTGGATTTACCGCGTCAGCCTGAACTACTGCATCAACTTCAGCCACAAGCAGAAGAGGCAGCGCGAACGCCTGAGCTTCGGGGGCGGACTCCCGGCGGATGGCAGCAGCCTTGAAAGAAATTTGCAAGTAAAGCAGCTTTATAAGCGGATCAACGCGTTGGGACTGGTGGACAGAAGCGTCGTCCTGTTGTGGCTCGAAGGCCTGAGTTACGACGAGATTGGCGCCATCCTGGGTATCTCTGTCAAGAACGTCTCGTTCAAGTTGGTCCGCATCAAGGAGAAACTCAAAAAAATGTCTAACATCTAACGAACGAATCGTATGGAAATCAACCTGGAAAAAGAACTCCAGACACTGCAGTCGGAGTATGCAACCTTCAAGAAAGGACTGGAAAAGCAGGACGCGCTGAACGAAAAGTTCTTCCAATCCCTGCGGAAACGGCCCGCGTCGGCCATCGCCAAGGAAGTCAGGAACCGGATGCTGGGCGATGCCCTGACGGTGCCCGCGATACTGATTATTTGCCTCCACACGGACTGGCCCATCCTGTTCGGCGTACTGGTATCCTTGTGGGCGTTGGCCGATTTGGGCATCTGCCTGTGGGTCAGCCGCAAGCTGGGCATGAACCATCTCTTGGACGGCGACGTGCGGACGGTCACGGCAAAGATTGCCGGCTATCGCAGGTTTTACAAAGGCTCGCTCCTTGTCGGCATCGTCCCCTTGGCAGCCATGCTTGCCTATATGTTCATGCACTTGTATGCCCGGGCAGACAGCCCTGCCACGGCGCAGTTGATTACGGCATCGCTCACAGCTTCTATCGTGGCCGGCCTGGCGGTGACGCTGTTCCAATATAGGAAACACACGGAGAGGTGCAAGGAACTGCTGGAGCAGTTCGAGGAGCAGTAATCCATTCAGTACCTGCCTTATCCGGCTTCCCCTTGGACGTTTTCGTAAGCTTTCCGATGTCGCAGGATGGACTGCATGTGGCTTTGCGCCCATTCCGTCAGTTGCAGGATGAGGGGGACGAGGCTCTGCCCCGTGGCAGTGAGGGCATACTCCACGCGGGGCGGCACCTCGGGGTAGACTTTGCGGTTTACCAATCCGTCCGCCTCCAGCACCGAGAGGGTGGAGGACAGCATCTTGGTGGAGATGTCGGGAATGAGTTTCCTGAGCTGGTTGAAGCGCGTGGTGCCGTTCTCGCTCAGCAGCATGATGACCAGGAAGGACCACTTGTTGCCGAAACGGGCCACCACGTTGCGGATGGGGCATATCTCGACGAGCGAATATTTTTCGATGTTTTTTGCCATAACAATGCGTTGTCTTTCTGCAAAAGTAACTTCCGGGTAACCAGGCTACCTCGGCGTAACTTCTTGTTTATGAATAAAAAGGATGATAACTTTGCACCGTCAAACCCAGACGGATTATCTCCGCAAAGATAGCACGGATTCGCGATACGATGCTACTTTTGCGGCAAATAAAAAGAATGATTAACCAATTCAATTAAACAACAGAAGTATGAAACAAGTAGCAACAGTGGCCGATGGGCGCAACTTCAGCGCCATCAGCGTAGGCAAATTGAATGAACTGAACGAGTATGTGTTGGAACTGGGTCCGGACGTGAAAATCCCCGGCAAGGTGTTCGGCGGCGCGGCGCTCCACGCCACGGGCGGCGAGTTCTCCTTCCAGGTGTTCCAGCCGGGCACGGAGACGGGCTTCCTGCACACGCACAAGCAGCACGAGGAACTGTACTTCTTCCTGAGCGGCCGGGGCGAGTTCCAGGTGGACGGGGAGGTCATTCCCGTGGCCGAAGGTTCCGTGGTGCGGGTGGCACCGGCGGGCGAGCGTTCGGTGCGCAACAACGGCACGGAGCCGCTGGTGATGCTGTGCGTGCAGTATCGCGCCCACACGTTCACCGAGGCCGACGCGGCGGACGGAAACATCCTGCAGAAGCCGGTGGTGTGGTAAAAGGCCACGAGAAAAGGGCATGAAAAAAGGAGAGCGCGGGGTGGCGTTCTCCTTTTTTAATAGTTACATGCTATGTTCAAGGAACCAATTTGGCATCTTGAAAATTATTGCACGTTGCTTTGCAATCCCTGCATTTCCCCAGCTCTCCCCGGAAACGCTTCTCCACCAGCAGGTGCAGGCGGTCTTTCAGCGCGTCGAGGCGGATGGTGTCCACCACTTCGTTGACGAAGGCGAACATCAGCAGCAGGCGGGCCTCACGGAGGGGGATGCCGCGCTGGCGCATATAGAACAGGGCCTGGTCGTCCAACTGTCCCACGGTGGCGCCGTGGCTGCACTTCACGTCGTCGGCGTAAATCTCCAGTTGGGGCTGGGTGTACATACGGGCGTCGCGGGTGGCGCAGAGGTTGCGGTTGGTCTGGCGGGCATCGGTGTGCTGTGCGCCGGGACGGACGAGGACGAGGCCGGCAAAGGCGCCCGTGGCGTGGTCGTCCAGCACGTATTTGAAGAGCTGGCGCGAGGCGCACGAGGGGACGGCGTGGTCCACCACGGTGCGGTTGTCCACGTGCTGGTTCTGGTCGGCGATGGCCATTCCGCAGAGGTCCAGCGAGGCGTTCTCGCCGGCCAGCAGGACGCGGGTGGTGTTGCGGGTGGTGCCGTTGGTCAGCGTCATTCCGTTCAGCAGGACGTTGCTGCCTGCCTCCTGGCGGACATAGAGGTTGCTGAGGCGGGTGGTGCCGGTGTGCGTCTCCTCCAGTTCGTAGAGGTCGAACACGCTGTCGCGGCCCGCGAAGACCTCGATGACCTGCGTGGCCAGGAAGTTCACCTCGTCCATCGTGTGGTCGCACACCAGCAGGCGGGCCTGGGCACCGTCTTCCAGGACGATGAGCACGCGGCGGTTCACCAGCAGGGGCACGTCGCTGCGCAGGATGTTGATGAGCTGGATGGGCTTCTCCACGATGACGCCCTTGGGCACGTAGAGCAGCACGCCGTCTTGGGCGAAGGCGGTGTTGAAGGCGGTCAGCCCGTCCTGCGACGTGTCGGCCAGGGTGCCGAGGTATTGCTCCACCAGTTCGGGATAGTCGTGGAAGTTGCCCAGGATGACGCCGTTATCAGCTACGAGTGACGAGCTACGAGCTACGAGTTCTTTTTCCTCTTTCTCTTTACTTGTAGCTCGTAGCTCGTAGCTCGTAGCTGAATAAAAAGCGTCGTTCACCACGAAGAACAGGGAGGTGCTCATATTGGGCACGTCGCACTTGAACACTTCGTAGGGATTGACGGGGATGGGCAGCCGCTTGAGGTTCATCCCGTAGTCCGGCTCAAAGGCTTTGGCCACGTCGGTGTACTTGCAGTCTTCCTGCCGGCGGGTGGGGAAGCCCAGGCGTTCGAAGTCGGCGAAGGCGCGGGCACGCAGGCGGTTCAGCGGCTCGGCGCTGTGGTTGCGCAGCAGGGCCTCCGCTTGGGCGTATAGGTCGATGTATTGTTGTTCGGGTCTCATAATCTATTAATTTTTAGGCGCGGATTACGCGGATTTCACGGATTAATTCATTTGGTAAATATTTTGCGCTTGAACTCTGCGCTATGGCCGAAGTTCAACAACAATCCTACTTGCATACCAGTGGCTTTCAGATAGTTTATCAACTGGAATTCGTGTTCAAGTCGTAAGGACTGAACCGCTTTTAGCTCTAAAATCACGGTATCTTCCACTATCATATCGGCTACATAAAAGCCAACCACATCATCTTTGTAGAAGACTCGAATCTGTTTCTGACATTCCACCTTCAGTCCTCTGCGACACAATTCCTTATAAAGTGCGTTTTGATACACTTGTTCTAAGAAACCAAATCCCAGCGTTTTATGTACTTCATAAAAAGCTTTGATTATTTCGTGGGTAAGTTCTTCGTATAACATATAAAGTTAATCCGTGAAATCCGCGTAATCCGTGCCTAATTAATCATTCGTTCACCTCCTTCTTAATCCAATCAAATCCGCGCTGCTCAATCTCCTGTGCCAGTTCCGGCCCGCCGGTCTTGACGATGCGGCCGCCCAGGAGCACGTGCACCGTGTCCGGCTTCAGATAGTCCAGCAGGCGCTGGTAGTGCGTGATGACCATAGCCGAGGTCTGCGGCGTGCGCAGCTTGTTGAAGCCTTCGGCCACGATGCGCAGGGCGTCCACGTCCAGGCCGGAGTCCGTCTCGTCCAGGATGGCGAAGGTCGGCTCCAGCATAGCCATCTGGAAGATTTCGTTGCGCTTCTTCTCGCCGCCGCTGAAGCCCTCGTTGACGGAGCGGTTGGCCAGCTTGCTGTCCAGCTCCACGATGGCACGCTTCTCGCGCATCAGCTTGAGGAACTCCGAGGCACTGAGGGCGGGCTGGTGGCGGTACTTGCGCTGCTCGTTCACCGCGGTGCGCATAAAGTTCACCATCGACACGCCGGGGATTTCCACCGGCGTCTGGAAGGACAGGAACAGCCCCTCGTGCGCCCGGTCTTCGGGCGAGAGGGCCAGCAGGTCCTTGCCGTTGAAGGTGACCGAGCCGCGCGTCACCTCGTAGGCGGGATGGCCCACCAGCACATTGCTCAGCGTGCTCTTGCCCGCGCCGTTCTGTCCCATCAGGGCGTGCACCTCGCCGTCGCGGATGGTGAGGTTGATGCCCCGTAATATCTCTTTGCCATTGATGTTGGCGTGCAGGTCTTTGATCTCTAACATAAGTATATATTGAATTTGTCGTTCGCAAGGCGCAAAGATACGAATTATTGCGTGTATTCCGAGATTAATGCTTAACTTTGTGCCATTCAAACCAATAAAGGAGGAACGACTATGAACGCAACCCTGTCATTAGAAGGTATCTTGCAGATGCTGCAGTCCCTCAGCACGGACACCCGCCGCGAGCCCGCCGCCCAAGCCTCCGCCACCCGGTGAGAAAAAAATATCCCCGCCCCCTTGCGTATGTCAAGAAAACCGCCTACTTTTGCCAGACGTATAATCCATTAAACCATTATTTGTTATGAAGCTATTATTGAAAATTACCCCCCCATTTTTTAGGAAAGTTTAACTTTGTGGGACTCCTGTGCTCCCTTTCCCTGCTCCTGCTGGCCGCGTGCCACAGCGACGACAACGAACCCATCCCCGCCGACGGGCAGTCGCGCATCGTCACCATCACCCTCAACCTGCCCGAAGCAATGACCCGCTCCGCGGTCGGCGACGACGAGATGCCCACCCGCTACCTGATGCAGGTGATAGACAACGGCACGCCGGGCGAGGTAAGGGACATCACCGCCACCAAAGGCACCACCCTCGACCTCTACATCACCCACAGCTACGAATTCCTCTTCTGGGCAGACCGGGGCGAAGACTGCTACACCGCCACTGACCTGCAAGACATCCGGGTGGCCGACGAGGCGGACGGGACTATGGGCATCGCCTACAGGGGCAGTGCCATTTGGAACGGCACCGACACCGCCATCGACGTGTCGTTGGACTTCGCCGTCTGCAAGATAACCCTCGTCAACACCACCAGCACCCTGTGGCGCGACAACTCCGTCTCCGTCCGGCTGGAGAAGGCGTACAGCAGCCTCAGCGCAAAGAGCGGCGTGACAGGCAATGCCGCCTCCTATACCTACACCGAGAAAATCACCGGAGACATCGCCCCGGACACGGACATCGCCACCTTCTACGCCCTGACCAAGGCGGACGAGGAGCAGGACATCACCGTGCTGTGCAACAACACCGAGATAGCCACCGCCTCCGCTAAGCCCAGCCCGGGCCAACACCTCACCCTGAGCGGCAACATCGGCGGCGCATCCCAGGAGCCGACGGCGTCAGTAGTCATCACCGTCGCCATCAAGCAGTGGGCGGACGTTTCCATCAGTCTGGCCAGCCTGCTGACCGACGCCACCGAGGCCTCCCCCTCGCTGGCAGGCAAGGGCACAGCAGATGATCCTTTCCTCATCCAAAACGCTGCCGACCTGAAGTGTTACATCGATAACTACATCTATGGCCGTAGTTACGTCCGCCTTGAGAGCGACATCGAGATAACCAGCACCGACTGGACGCCGATAGATATTGACTTAAACGGAACCTTCGATGGCGGCGGGCACACCATTAGTGGGGAGATAACTGTTATTGAGGGCTCAATTGGAGAGAATTATGGCTTATTCGGTGTCTTGCCTCCTGAGGCCGCAATCCAGGACTTGGAGGTATCGGCCAACATCTCTGTCCCCGTCCCCGCAACCGGAACCCCATCAGGCGGTTTTTATGCCGGCGGCATCGCCGCGCGTTTGATGAATAGCAAGATTACCAACTGTACCTACTCCGGCACCCTGACCGTCAAGGGGGACCTGTCAGAAGATGATGTGGTAATCGGAGGCATAGCAGGATATAACGATGGAACCATCAGCGGCTGCACCTTCAGCGGCACCATTGACGTCACCGGCGTCACCGGTGTCACCGACGTTGACTTCATCAAGCTTGGTGGCATCGCGGGATTCAGCGGTGGTGGCACATTGGCTGACGACAATAAAGATACGGGTACTATCCGTGATATGCACAGTCCCGGCCGGTGACTGCAACAACCGGCTGCCAAACCGGGATGGCGGAGAACCCGGCAGCACCCCCCGGACGGGCCTTTTGCCTTTGCTAAGCCGGGGCATCGCCTTTGCTAAGACAAGGCATCGCCTTTGCTAAGCCGAGGCAAAACCCCGCCACAAGGGCCTGCGGAGGGGGACAATCGTTTAACCGCAAAAACAGACCGCTATGCCATTTTTCAAAGCAGAAAAGAAGGCTGTCAACGACCTGTGGTATCCGCGTACCGTCACCGTGGGCCGCCCGCTGGAGATGGAAGACGTGTGCAAGCGCATCGCCGAAATGTCCACCGTCAGCGAGCCCGACTCCAAGGCGGTGCTCTCCGCCCTGGGCAAGGTGCTGGGCGACCTGATGAACACCGGCCGCACCGTCCACCTCGAGGGGCTGGGCCACTTCTACTACTCTTGCCTCTCCGGCGGACAGGGCAAGGCGACGAAGGAGGAAGTGGATTCCGACTGCATCGTGGGCACCCGCGTGCAGTTCCTGCCCGAACGCCGCGTGCGCAAGGACGGCGTCGTGACGCGCAACCTGGTGGATGACAATGTCTTCTGGGTGAACGTGGAGGATATGGGCGCCAACCCGGACAAGGTGGAGTCGTCCGACGACGAGGTGGAATCCGGCAACGAAGGCTCCTTCGGATGAGCCGGGCAAGAAACAGGGGCGGGAAGGCCGCGGAGGAACGATGCTCCGGGCTTCCCGTCCCTTGGCGTTTTTTAGATAAGGTGATTGGCCTTCAGCCATTTCTTGCCGCCGGGGGTAAGGAAATATACCAAAGCAATGGCGCAAGGAATGCCCAAGAGTAAAAAACCGATAATTGCTCCCATACTACTTCTCCTCCTTCTTTTTATTGGTAAGTATTAATCCTAATATCAATGCCAGCAAGGCCGATGTGAATCCTAATCCGTAAATCAGCCACTTATTGTCTTCCATATCCTTGAACAAGGAAGCAATGACGACACCAGTAAAGATATATTTTGATATGTCAATCAAATAATTTCCCAGTTTCTCTTTCCACATCTCTGATAAGCCCTACAAAGTTAGTAATTTATATCAAGACAGCAATTATTTACCCCACACTTCCCTCCAGCGACACGCTCAGCAGCTTCTGCGCCTCCACGGCAAACTCCATCGGCAGCTTGTTGAGCACCTCCTTGGCGTAGCCGTTGACGATGAGGCCCACGGCGTCCTCGGTGTTGATGCCGCGCTGGTTGCAGTAGAAGAGCTGGTCTTCGCTAATCTTCGAGGTCGTGGCCTCGTGCTCCACGATGGCCGTCTCGTTGTGGATGTCCATATAGGGGAAGGTGTGCGCGCCGCAGCGGCTGCCCAGCAGGAGGGAGTCGCACTGGCTGTAGTTGCGGGCGTTGTCGGCACGCTGGCCCACCTTGACCAAGCCGCGGTAGGAGTTCTCGCTCAGCCCGGCGGAGATGCCCTTGCTGACGATGGTGGAGCGGGTGTTGCGGCCCAGGTGAATCATCTTCGTGCCCGTGTCGGCCTGCTGGTGGTGGTTGGTGACGGCCACGCTGTAGAACTCGCCCACGGAGTTGTCCCCCGCCAGGATGGTGCTGGGGTATTTCCAGGTGATGGCGCTGCCCGTCTCCACCTGCGTCCACGACAGCTTGCTGCCCTCGCCCTTGCACAGGCCGCGCTTGGTGACGAAGTTGTACACGCCGCCCCGGCCCTCGGCGTCGCCGGGGTACCAGTTCTGCACGGTGCTGTACTTCACCTCGGCACGGTCGTGCACCACGATTTCCACGATGGCGGCGTGCAGCTGGTTCTCGTCGCGCATCGGGGCGGTGCAGCCCTCCAGGTAGGAG